>JAGHTS010000278.1 GCA_018065225.1 Candidatus Phascolarctobacterium caballi | reverse complement strand
ACTTTAACCCCACGGATTTGTTCCATTTCAGCACGGGTAACCGGTTGCTTGAAAGCAATAATTGCCAAAGTTTCCATTGCCGCATTAGAAATTTTAATTTCACGATGTTTTTCCATACGGGCTGTTGCTTCAAAATAATCAGGTTTGGTAACAAGTTGTACCCCTTCGTTAACATACCGTAACATCAAACCTCTGGTTTCATTTTCATTATATTGTTTTTCCAATTCTTCCAAAGCAGTATGTACCTGTGCTTTTTCCAAAGTCAAGGCATCCGCCAATTTTTCTATAGTTATAGGTTCACCGCTGGCAAACAAAACAGCCTCCAACGCACCTAAAATTCTGTTAAATTCCATTTTCCTGTGCCTTTCTTACAAAAATATATATTGGGGCGAAAGCTTCTTTTTGTTCTATAATAACTCTCCCCGCTTTTAACAACTCTAATAATCCCAAAAATGAAGCTATCTTTTCGGCTCTATGTCCGCTTTGGAAAAAATCACTTAAAACAATTCCGCCTGTGGCGTTTTCCAATCGGTCTAAAATATCTTGCATTTTTCCCTCTACAGAATACGCCTGTGGTGCAATATAAGCAATTTCCCCCTGTTCACTGTTTACAATTTCTGCCAAAGCCAGCAATAAATCTTTGACAGTATATTGTTTCAACACCAATGCCACATCCCCGTACATAGGTTTGTGGGAAACTTGCTTATCCGCTGCCGCTTTTAAATCTGATAATGCCGCTGCCTTTAATTTAATCTTACGATATTCTACGAGCATTTCTGCCAATTGCTGACGCGGATCCACTTCCTCTTCATCACCATCGCCTTCTACAGGCAGTTTTGGCAATAACATTCTGGATTTAATTTGCAAAAGTGTAGCAGCCATTACCAAAAACTCTGTGGCGACTTCCATATCAAACTCCTGCATTTTATCCAATTCGGCTATATATTGTTCAGTTATGGAAACGATAGGAATATCATAAACATCATATTTATTTATTTGCACAAGATGCAGCAATAAGTCCAACGGGCCTTCAAACTGCTCTATTCTGATTGAAAGTTTTTCCATTAAATTAAATTCATTGCCTCTTTTATTTCTTGCATATTTCTTTCTGCAATAATTTTTGCCCGTTCGTCTCCATGTTGCAGTACTTCTTTTACAAAATCCGGTTTTTTCTCTAACTCTGCCCGTTTTTGATGAATACCTGCCAACAAAGCATTCATTTTTTCTGCCAAACACTTTTTG
>JAGHTS010000050.1 GCA_018065225.1 Candidatus Phascolarctobacterium caballi | reverse complement strand
GTATATCTTTATTGACAAAATTTCCTTAACATCCTATAATATAAAATATAGGATGTTAAGGAAAACAAAGAAAATGGCAGACGATAATATTATAGATGTAGAAATTGAAAAAAGCACTGATGGAAACGGCACTTCCGGACATGACTATTCCATTATAAACTACCTGACAAAAAGTTCAACTGAAAAGGAAACTTTGTTTTTGAACAACTATAAGGAGATTGTTTCCAAGTACATTGCGGACGGTAACCCATCCAATGACACTTTGGAAAATTATTTTGGACGGATTGACGCCTATCTGCATTGGTGTGCCTTAAACAAAATTCATCCTTTACGGATAGCCGAAGAACATATTATCATTTATCGGGATTTTTTAAAACAACAGGGTGCCAAAGCATCTACCATTTATGCAAATTTGATAAGTTTAAAAAAATTTTACCACGTGGCACAAAAATTTCATTTTATACAGGACAACCCTGTGGCGGATGTAAAATCACCCCGTGACCCGGATGCTTCAATTATTAAGTTCCCCTACCTTACCGCCGGCAAGTTGGAATATCTTTTGCATATTGTACCTACCGACAGTGAAAAAACTTTAAGGGACAAGACCATTATTGTGTTTATGGCTTTGGAAGGGTTACGGACGGTGGAAATTCATAGAATGAACGAAGGGGACATTAATTTTGGACAGCAAAGCATTTTTATCCACGGCAAGGGTAAAAACGGTATCATTTATCCCCGTTCTGATTCTTTTAAGTTATTATTACATTATTTGCAAATAAAGGATAAAAAGCCGTTAGAACAATATGGTGACGGCGAAAGACCTGTATTTACTTCCACTTCCCGTAACAGGCCGGGCAGCAGAATTGACAGACGGAATATCCGTTTGGCGGTTGATAACTGGCTGAAACAGGCTGGGTTAAAGGAACCGGGCAAATCTGCCCATATGTTGCGGCACACTTGCGCCACCCTACTATATAAGGAAACAAAGGATTTAAAAGTGGTACAGGAAACTTTGAGGCACAGCACTATTAATATGTCCGGCAAGTATGCCCATTTAATGGAACGGGAGGAAAACCGTTATACCAAAAATATTCCTATTGAAATAGATATTGAGTAATACAAAAACCCCTCACCCTTGCGGGTGAACTTGTCAAGCAAAAGTAGACAGTAAAAAATACTAAAAGCCCATTTCTGTTTTATACTGAAGTGGGCTTTTAT
>JAGHTS010000242.1 GCA_018065225.1 Candidatus Phascolarctobacterium caballi | reverse complement strand
TTGTGAAATCATGTTCCCCCACTAATAATTTCGCCGCCTGCTCCATAGCCAATATATTTAGTTTTTCTTTGATTTGCCACGCCCTGTCATACACAAACGGATTATTTTCCTGTCCTGTATAAATACGGTAGCGGTATGCTTTCCATTTGGCGCTGAAACGGGCATGAAAATCATTGGACATTTCTTCCGCACTAAGTACTGCTATATCATCAGGCAACATCCCCCGTGACGCCCTGACAATGTTTTCGCAAGGAATACTCCCGTTTGTCTTAAACGAAACTGTTTGTGCCAAAGCATGTACACCCGCATCAGTCCTGCCACTGCCCGCAGTTTCTACTGTTTCACCACAAACTTTGCTTAAAAATTCTTCCAAAACATCCTGAATTGTCCCGCCCTGCGGCTGTTTTTGAAAGCCGTGATAATTTGTACCCACATAGGCAACTACAAGTTTGATATTACGCATATTGTCACAACCAATACAAACATTATCAAATAAGCCAAATAATCTTTGACATTATATCTTAACTCATACATTCTTGTCCTGCCCCCGCCCCCACGATAACAACGGGCTTCCATCGCCACCGCCAGTTCATCTGCTCTGCGAAAGGCCCCAACAAACAACGGCACTAAAAGGGGCAACATATTTTTTATCCTGCCCGCAATACCGCCTTTGCCAAAATCTGCCCCCCTTGCTTCCTGTGCTTTGATAATTCTGTCAGTTTCTTCCAATAATGTAGGGATAAACCGCAAAGCGATAGTCATCATCATAGCAATTTCGTGTGCAGGCACGCCTATTTTTTTGCACGGACGTAATAATTTTTCAATTCCGCCCGTCAACACTATGGGTGAAGTGGTAAAAGTAAGTACGCTGCTGAACAATAACAGCAACAACAATCTTGCCCCCATTTGACCGCCCATGGCCCGCCCCTCTGCTGTTCCCGCAAAAAACCGCCATTGCCCCCCCCCGCCATACCCGGGATAAGTAAAAGCATGAATCAACCCAGTAAC
>JAGHTS010000274.1 GCA_018065225.1 Candidatus Phascolarctobacterium caballi | reverse complement strand
ATTATTAAGTAAATTTTACATAAATAATTTATCAATTTGGAGGATAATTATGTCCGGACATTCTAAATGGGCTAATATTAAACACAAAAAAGGCAAAGCCGATGCGTTGCGCGGCAAAATTACTACAAAAATTGCCAATGAAATAACTTTGGCAGTACGGATGGGCGGAGCCGACCCAACCGGCAATATGAAATTAAAATTGGCATTGACCAAAGCCAAAGCCAACAATGTGCCAAAAGACAACATCAACCGTGCTATCCAAAAAGGATTGGGCGGTACTGAAGGTGCCAACTGGGAAGAAGTAACATATGAAGGCTATGGTCCCTGTGGTGTTGCATTAATGGTAAACTGTCTAACCGATAACCGCAACCGTACAGCAGCAGATATCCGTCACAGCTTTACCCACTTTGGCGGCAATTTAGGTACCACCGGTGCAGTAGCTTGGATGTTCAAACGCAAAGGGTCATTTGCCATTGATAAAGAAAAATTCCCTGATTTGACCGAAGACGATTTAATGATGATGGTTTTAGATGCCGGTGCCGAAGATATCAAAAGCGATGATGACGGATTTGAAATTACTTGTGAACCCGATGCCTTTGAAGCAGTATTGGCAGCATTGGAACAAAACAAATTAGAATGTGAAGTTGCTGAAATCACTATGATACCTGATACATTAACTGCTCTTTCTGCAGAAGATGGAGCAAAAGTCCAACGTCTTTTAGATGATTTGGATGAGCTTGATGATGTGCAGGACGTATTCCACAATGCGGACTTGCCAAACGAGGAATAATGAACTGGTGCCAACGGCACCAGTTTTTTAAAAATGTTAGTACTTGGAATTGACCCCGGCACCGCAATTTGCGGTTATGCCGTAGTTGAACAATTAGGAAACAAAATACATGCTGTCCAATATGGTGCAGTTCTTACAGATAAAGACGAAAAACCGGAATTGCGGTTAAAAAAAATCTACGAAGAAATTTCTGCTTTAATAGACCATTACAAACCGGATTTAATGAGTATTGAAAAACTGTTTTTCAAACAGAACATTACAACCGGTATCCCCGTCGGACAGGCGCGTGGGGTAATCTTGCTGGCGGCGTCCAACCAAGGACTGCCAATTTTGGAGTTTGCACCTTCGGAAATCAAAAAAAATGTCGTTGGCACAGGAGCAGCCACAAAAGAGCAAGTGACTTATATGGTACAACACCTTTTAAATATTAAAGAGAAACCTAAACCTGACGATGTGGCAGATGCTTTGGCGGCGGCTTTGTGTGGTATAAATACTGCCTCAACTATGAGATGGGTAAATAAAAATTAAATATTATATGCCCAATTGAAAAAGGAGGGTTAATGCCCTCCTTTTTTTATCCCCTTAATTCCACATACATCATGGAACCGACTATTAAAATTGCACCTATAATTTGCACTATACCCAAGGTTTCGCCAAATACAACCGCACTCCACAAAATCGCCAATACCGGGTCTGTATATCCCAAAATACAGATTTCCTGTGCTTTCAGTTTGGCAATGGCATTATAATATAAATAGTATGCCACACCTGTATGCACTATACCTATCAGCAATGTAACTATCCATGAATTACTGTCAGCAAAATTAATCGCCGTAAAATCCCCTGTAACCATAATATAGGGAATTAATACCAAAGTTGCTGCCACCAACTGTACAATCGCGCGCTCATATGTACCGATGTTGATTATATGTTTGTTGGCAAAAATTAATCCTGCCACTTCCACTGCTGCAATCACTGCCAAAACAATACCCCAACTATCTTCTGCCCCCACATTCAAATTATAAATTTCACTGACAAATATCATTCCTAATAATGCCAACATAATACACACACATTGCCGAAAAGTAATACTTTCACGCATTATCAAGGGATTTAACAAAATTACAAAAATCGGGTTGGTATAATAGAAAAGTTCTGCCACTGCCACATTGGTATGCTGATACGCTTCAAATAAGATTGCCCAGTTTGTCCCCAAAAAACAACCAGCCAAAATAAGTTTGCCCAAGTTTCTTTTAATGCCATTCCAATCAAACCCTTTACCCAAGCAAATTACTACAATTGATAAAAATAAAACGGCTACTGCCCCCCGTACCAAAGCGATAAAACCTGACGGGAAATCTACAAATCTCCGTACTACTCCGATAGTACTCCAAATCAGTAATGCCAATAAAAGATGTAATTGTGCTGAAATATGTTTATTCATGGTTTCATTATATCATAAAAAAACTCCCCCGCAGGGGAGTTTTTTTATGCCAATTTCTTTTTAGCGTAAAACTGCTGTGCCATGCACGCAACAAACACAACCAGTCCTGCAAGATCAGTCCATACACCCGAATGGATTAATAAAAGTGCCGCCACACCTGCTGCCACTCTCAACACCATTGGCAAAGCAACAAAAATCCACCCTTCAATAGCAGATGCAATTAAAATTACACCCATAATGGCAGTTACAGCCACTTGCAATGCATGCCAATAGCTGTATTCCGTTCCTGCACCTATCAATAATAATTCTTTGCAATAAACAAACATAAAGGGAACGATAAATCCGGCAATCGCCAACTTCATGGACTGCCAGCCCGTTTTCATGGGGTCGCCGCCTGACAAACCTGCTGCCGCAAAGGAAGCCAATGCCACAGGGGGAGTAATATTGGCAAACATACCAAAATAGAATACAAACATATGGCTTGCTAATTCTGGAATACCCAATTTTGCCAAAGCCGGAGCCGCCATAGTTGCTGTAATAATATAAGCAGGAATGGAAGGAACCCCCATACCCAGCACCATACAAGTTACCATAGTGAACATCAAAGTAAGGAACAGATTATGTCCGCCCATTTCCAAAATGGCATTTGCCAAGTTCAAACCAAAGCCAGTTTTGGCAATGACACCGACAATAATGCCAACTGTAGCACAAGCCAAAGCAACTGTACAAGTTTCTTTAATTGCCGCCACCAAAGCATCGCAACAATCTTTAACACTCATCCGTGTATCAGGTTTTATCCAAGAAACTGCTATTGTAAACAAAATAGACCAAAATGCCGCATAAATAATTGTAAATGAACTGAAAAACAACATATACAATAAGAATAAAATCGGCAAACACAAATGCCCGCTGTGTTTCAGTACTTCCAGCACCTTAGGCAAATTCTCTTTAGCCACACCACGCAACCCCATTCGGCAAGCACGATAGTGTACCTGTAAAATAACACCCAAGTAATACAAAATTGCCGGAATCGCTGCTGCAATAGTAATTTGATAATATTTCATACCCAGCATTTCAGCCATAATAAATGCTGCCGCACCCATAACAGGAGGCAAAATCTGCCCGCCTACCGAAGCTGCTGATTCAACCGCACCGGCAAACTCTTTGGAGTATCCTGTTTTTTTCATTAAGGGAATTGTAAACGCCCCCGTAGTAACAACATTGGCTACCGCGGAACCATTAATAGACCCCAAAAAAGCCGAAGCGCAAACAGACACCTTGGCAGGGCCGCCACGGCTGGCACCTGCCAAAGCCAAAGCAATATCATTAAAGAACTGTCCCATACCTGACTTATTCATTACTGCACCAAACAAAATAAACAGGAAAATATAAGTAACTGACACATCTACTGATGTACCATAGATACCTTCTGTATTGGCAAACAAATGGTTAATTGTCTGCTCCCAACTATAACCGCGATGACGGAACACGGGCATATAGCGTCCATACAACCCATACAATAAAAATAATCCTGATAAAATTACCAAAGGCATACCCGATACACGCCGTGTTGCTTCCAACAATGTCGCTATCAGCAATGTAGCCACAATACTGTCAACAAATGTTGGGTTTCCTGCATGGTAAACTATTTCTATATAATTACCGGCCATATATGCAGGCACTGCCAAACTGATAACAATCAACAGCCAATCATACCAAGGCAACCCATTCCTAAAACTATCTCTGCTCCTTTTAAATGGATAAAGCAAAAATCCCAATGCAACCATAAACCCGACATGCATAGAACGGTATACAAGGGATACAGGCCCACCAAAAGCACAACAATACAAATGCCACAAACCGATTAATACTGCTGCCCAATAATAAAATTTATGCAACCATCCGTCAAACTTGCGTACTTTTTGTTCTCTGTCAAATTCTTCAATGATTGCCTGCTGTTCCGCTGTCAGTTCACCACTGGCGGCTTTCAGCATTTCTTCCATTTCCTCTTTTGACAAATTAGCACTTTTACCTTTTTCTACAATTTTCTTGAATTCTTCACTATCTGCCACGGGATCCCCCTCCTCTCAACTCGCAATATTAACACCTGATGCTCAGGAAGTTCCGTCCCTTGCACCAACAATTTCCCGTTAACACGAATTTCTCTCGTGTACTTAGAATTTAACCACTTAAAATAAGGAAACTCCTGACCGATTTGTTCCATATATATCAAGCCATCGTCACCAATGCGGCAACGGCCCTTATTTGCAGGTATACCGGCACCAAATGCCGGGAAGGTTATTGTATCCAACACCAACACATTGTCTTCACGCAATGTGTAGTACTCATTCCAAGGTATTTTTTCTAACGAATGGGTCCAAAACACATCAATTTTGTCCCCTGACTTAACTGGTTCTGTAAAAATTACTTCACCAGTCTCCCAATAAAAAATTTTTAATACCGTCTGCGAACAATACAGACAGAAAAAAATGATTACTGCGCAAAGGACTGCAAACAGTCCCTTACGCAGATAATCTTTAACAAACTTTCTCAAATTAGAACTTGTATCCGTGATCTTTATACCACTTTACAGCACCGGGATGGAACGGAATTGGTTTTGCCCTGAGATAGAAATCCGGAATAATATTCTTTGCAGCTGTTTTATGAGATGCCTGAATAGTAGCAACATTAGTATTGATACCATCCATAATATCATAAACCAGTTCATCACTCAGTTTGTCACTGACCAACATAATATTCATAACGGTTGCTGTTTCGGAATCATTAGCTGTGCCATAAACATCTTTGGGAATCACACCTTTGCTGTAGCAAGGATATTTTTTAATCAGGCGGTCACGGGCTTCACCTGTAATAGGAACAATATAAATCTTTTTTACTGTACCTAATTCATTAATGGTGGCGTTGTTCAAACCGGAGGTTACAAATGCCGCATCACATTGACCGTTCATCATTTGTTTAATGCCTTCACCATAAGACAAGTAGTCAACCTTACAATCTTTATAACTCATCTTATGAGCCTCAAACATCATACGGGCATTAACTTCTACACCGGAATTAGGTGCGCCAACACCAACTCTCTTGCCCTTTAAATCTTCAAATTTTCTAATGCCGCTGTCTTCTGTTGTAACCAATTGCACATAATTAGGCCACAAACTCATCAACATTCTCAAATTTTTAGCTGGTTTTTTGCCTTGAAACGCACCATAAGCATCATACGCCTGCAATACAGCGTCGCTCATCGCAATAGCCAATTCGCCTTGTCCGGTTAAAATAGCGTTGATATTTTCACCGGAAGCGCCAGTTGCGGTAGAACTGGAATTATAGCCATAATCTTTCAATGCCTTGTCAAAAGCACCGCCAATGGGGAAATAAATACCGCTGGTAGGTCCTGTCAACACAGTAATAAATTGGTCAGCACGGTTAACAGCCGCTTCAGAAGTCGTAGCCATTCCTGCCAACATTGCAAGACCAAGAGCTAAACTCAAAGATTTCTTCATACTTATTCTCTCCTTTGCAATACAGCGAAACCCTTTCGCTTAAATTTGGGAAACACCCTTATGTTGCTTTCATTATAATGTATAGAAATAACATTGTAAATATAAATTTTCTTTGTTCGTCATACTATATGCGAACATTATTTTTTTTTCGCAAAGTTATCGTTCGTAATTTGTATGTTCAATGTGTAACAAATTAAACAATGTTGTTAAAAAGATTATATCATCATCCACTTGCCAGTTTTCCGCTTGCGTGACAATAGCTTTTTTCTTATAATACTTCACGGGTTTTTGCCCAAATATTTTTATAAGACCGAAGGAAGGCGTTAATAATGAGAAAAGTTGGGACTGTGTCCCGGGGAATTCGTACTCCCATTATCCGTCAAGGTGACGATTTGGCAAAAATTGTAACAGAATCTGTATTGGAAGCCAGCAAAGAGGAAGGTTTTAACCTTTTAGACAAAGATGTAGTTGCAATTACAGAATCTGTGGTAGCGCGTGCGCAAGGAAATTATTGCAGCATTGACGACATTGCCACAGATGTAAAGAATAAATTAGGCGGCGAAACTGTGGGGGTGATTTTCCCAATTCTTTCCCGTAACCGTTTTGCTATTTGCTTAAAGGGCATTGCGAAAGGAGCAAAAAAAGTTGTCTTGATGCTCAGTTATCCCAGTGATGAAGTTGGCAACGAATTAGTTTCTTTGGACAAATTGGATGATGCCGGAGTAAATCCATATAGCGATGTTTTGACATTGGAAAAATACCGCACATTGTTCGGGGAAAACCGACATCCGTTTACAGGTATTGATTATGTGCAATACTATGGTGACCTTGTTAAAGAATGTGGTGCAGAATGTGAAATTATCTTTGCCAATCAGGCAAAAACAATTTTACAATATACTGACAAAATAATTACTTGTGACATTCATACCCGTGTCCGTACCAAACGTATACTTAAAGCGGCAGGTGCAAAAATTGTTTGCGGTTTGGATGACTTGATGACAAGCAGTATCAACGGCAGCGGTTTTAATGCTAAATACGGACTTTTAGGTTCTAACAAAGCCAAAGAAGACCAAATCAAATTATTCCCAAGAGAATGTCATGATTTGGTAATTGATATTCAAAAAAAATTAAAAGTTGCCACCGGTAAAAACATTGAAGTTATGGTTTATGGTGATGGGGCATTCAAAGACCCACAAGGGAAAATTTGGGAACTGGCAGACCCTGTTGTCAGCCCCGCTTTTACCGATGGCCTAATCGGTACCCCAAACGAATTGAAATTGAAATACTTGGCTGACAACGATTTCAAAGATTTGCAAGGTGAAGAACTGAAAAAAGCCATTCAAAACTCCATTAAAACCAAAGGCCAAAATTTGAAAGGCAATATGGCAAGCGAAGGCACAACCCCACGCCAACTGACCGATTTAATTGGCTCTTTGTGCGATTTGACCAGCGGCAGCGGTGACAAAGGTACTCCTGTGGTTTTGGTACAAGGATATTTTGATAACTATACAAATGAATAATTGAAAGGACGATAAAATGAAAAAAACTGATGATGTAAGACCTGCATCTTTGAAACGTATAACCAACAAAACTTTGGCAAAAAAATTTATTGCTGAACAAATTGCCGCTTTGCAAAAGCAGATCGGAAATAAAAAAGTACTTTTGGCATTAAGCGGCGGAGTGGATTCCAGCGTAACAGCCGCACTGTTGATCAAAGCCATTGGTAAAAACTTAGTCTGTGTACATGTCAATCACGGCTTTTTGCGTAAAGGGGAACCCGAAGAAGTTATCCGTGTTTTCCGTAAAGAAATGGGAGCAAAATTAATTTATGTAAACGCAACTAACCGTTTTTTGAAAAAAGTAGCCAAAATCAACGACCCTGAAAAAAAGAGGAAAATTATCGGCGGCGAATTTATCAGCGTCTTTGCCGAAGAAGCAAAAAAACAAAAGGGTATTGAATTTTTGGCACAGGGTACAATTTACCCGGATATTTTGGAATCCAAAGGCATCAAAGCCCATCACAATGTGGGCGGTTTGCCTGCGTCCTTAAAATTTGAATTGGTAGAGCC
The DNA here is from genome assembly GCA_018065225.1 of Candidatus Phascolarctobacterium caballi. Classification (GTDB taxonomy): domain Bacteria; phylum Bacillota; class Negativicutes; order Acidaminococcales; family Acidaminococcaceae; genus Phascolarctobacterium_B; species Phascolarctobacterium_B caballi. The sequence goes on along the minus strand of JAGHTS010000274.1, from coordinate 8,967 downwards.
AATAAAATTCCTGTACAAAGATGAAGTGCGGGTTATCGGCAAAGAATTAGGTTTGCCTGACAATATGGTGTACCGTCAACCATTCCCCGGTCCCGGACTGGCAGTGCGTTGTATTGGTGCTATTACCAAAGACAGATTGGAAGCGGTACGGGAAAGCGATGCAATTTTGCGTGAAGAATTTAAAAAAGCAAAATTGGAAGGCAAGATTTGGCAATATTTCACAGTCGTACCCGACTTCAAATCAACTGGCATTACCAAAGGTAAACGCACTTATGACTGGCCGGTCATTATCCGTGCAGTCAATACCAAAGATGCTGTTACTGCCAGTTGTGCAGAATTAAGTTTCAAACTGATGCAAAAATTAGTGCAACGCATAACTTCTGAAGTCAAAGGTGTAAACAGGGTGCTTTGGGACTTGACTCCAAAACCCTCTGGGACAATTGAGTGGGAATAAATAACTTTTCTTTAGAAACCGCATTTTTATGCGGTTTCTTTTTAATTTTCAACTCTAATGATAACATTTTATAAAAACACTCACCCATTTTACTTTTATTTTACAATCACACCTTTGAAAATTCAAAATAAAAGGGCTTTTCAAAATGAAAAGTGAAAAAAGGCAAAGTAATTGTGGCGCCACTTTCGTGAAAAGTGGCGACACTTTTAGAACGCATTTTCGTAAAATTGGCACATCTGACGCAATATGTTATAATAATTTCATGGAATGTTATGTATGTCCGCACCGTTGCGGTGCCGACAGGGAAAATGGACTTTGGGGTTCCTGCGGTGTGGGAATAACACCAATAGTTGCCCGAGCCCACCTGCATTTATGGGAAGAGCCAGTTATCAGCGGAACAAAAGGCAGCGGTACTGTTTTTTTCAGCGGTTGTAACCTGCATTGTGTTTATTGCCAAAATTTTGACATTAGCAATAAAAATTTTGGCAAAGAAATAAGTGTTGAACATCTGCGGGAAATCTATCTTAATTTAATTAAACAAGGTGCCCACAACATTAATTTGGTTACACCCACCCATTTTACAGAAGCGATTTTGCAATCTTTAAGCGAACCTTTGCCTGTACCTGTCATTTGGAACACCAGCGGTTTTGAAACATTGGACACTTTACGTCGTTTGGAAGGTAAAATTCAAATTTATCTGCCAGACTTAAAATATGCGGACAATCTTGCCGCCATCAAATACAGCAATGCCTACGATTATTTCCGCATCGCTACCAATGCCATCAAAGAAATGTACCGACAAACAGGCAACTATGTCTTGGACAGCAACGGACTGATGCAAAAAGGTGTAATCATCCGCCATTTGCTTTTGCCCGGACGGCTGGAAGACACCAAAAAAATTATTGACTGGATTGCCGACAATTTCCAACCGGGACAAATAATGTTCAGTTTAATGCATCAATATGTCCCCTGCGGCAGAGCGGCAGAATATCCCGAATTGAACCGTACAGTTACCCAAGAAGAATATGAGTTGGCGGAATTGTACCTTATGGAAAGTCCTGTTGAAGACGGTTTTGTACAGGAAGGCGATGCCGCCAGTCCTGATTTTATACCCAAATGGGATTTGACTGGAATATAATTAAGGAGGAAAAATGAAAGAGCTAACCTTAAAATACGGAATGAACCCCAATATGAAAAAAGCCCGCATTTTTATGCAAAAAGGCGAACTCCCCATTGAAGTGCTAAACGGCAGACCCGGTTTTATCAATTTTTTGGACGCCTTTAATTCTTGGCAGTTAGTCAAAGAACTAAAAGAAGCTACCGGCTTGCCTGCTGCCGCTTCTTTTAAGCACGTCAGCCCTGCAGGTGCCGCAGTTGCCGTACCTATGGATGATGTTTTGAAAAAAATCTATTATGTGGATGATTTAAAATTAAGCCCGCTTGCCACCGCCTATGCCCGTGCCAGAGGTGCCGACCGTATGAGTTCCTACGGCGACTTTGTGGCACTTAGCGAAATCTGTGATGCCGAAACAGCCACTATGCTGGCAAGAGAAGTGTCGGACGGGGTTATCGCTCCCGGCTATACCGACGCAGCATTGGCAATCTTAAAAACCAAACGCAAAGGTACATACAATATCGTTAAAATTGACCCAAACTATGTGCCTGAACTTGTAGAGCATAAAGATGTCTTTGGCATTACCTTTGAACAAGACCGTAACAATGCAAAAATTGACGCCAACTTACTGAACAATATTCCAACAAAAAACAAACAAATTCCTGCGGATGCAGTACGGGATTTGCTTATCTCACTTATCGTTTTAAAATATACACAATCAAATTCTGTATGCTATGTCAAAGGCGGACAAGCCATCGGCATCGGGGCAGGACAACAAAGCCGTGTCCATTGCACACGGCTTGCAGGAAACAAAGCAGACAACTGGTGGTTACGTCAAAATCCCAAAGTATTGTCTTTGCCGTTCAAAGACGATATCCGCCGTCCTGACCGTGACAACACCATTGATGTTTACATCAGCGACGACTGGGATGATGTTTTACGTGAAGGAACTTGGCAGCAATTCTTTACAACAAAACCTGAACCCTTAACCCGTGAGGAGAAAAAAGCATGGCTCAAACAATTAAAGGGGGTAGCTCTTGGCAGTGACGCATTCTTCCCCTTTGGCGACAACATTGAACGGGCCCACCGCAGCGGTGTAGAATATATTGCCCAAGCAGGCGGCAGTATCCGTGACGACAATGTAATTGAAACTTGTGACAAATATAATATTGCTATGGCAATGACAGGATTAAGATTGTTCCATCATTAATTTATAAATAGCTATTACCTTTTCACAATATAAAAGCCAAATTCTTTATTAAGAATTTGGCTTTTACTTTATTTTATTATGAAAATCAATCAGAAATCAAAGTTGGCATTAACATACCACTTGTCATCTTTGGTCTTGCTGCTCTTGCTGTAATGATAACCAAGTTCCCAAATCATATTTTCGCAGATTGCCTGTATTGCCGCTTTAATGAAATATTGCCCACGATCAACCAAATTATAGCTTATAGTATCTGTAACATCACCAAACGTCAGTTTTTGTTTGCTATGAGAATCACCTACATTAAATACATATCCCGCTTCAAGAGTTGTTCCCAATTTCATACCGTCTGAAACCTGATTGTAACTTCTTAAACTCAAACCAACAGGGATACTGCACATATTTTGTTCATTAGAACCATAAGTTACATCCAAGTTACTGTTAGCCTTTTTAGTTGTCATAAATGTATAACGTACACCAAGGAACGGCACTAATGTGGTTTTATCACTAACTGCCAAAGGTTCTTCTATTTTGATACCTGCATGGTAAGCTTCAGTTTTAGGTTTAAGGGTAACATTTTCTGCACCTGTTGTTTCCATCTTAATATCATTGTTGGATTTTCCATATCCGGCATCAAATTGCACGCTAAATTTACCCATATCCTGACGATGATACATATTTACCCCGTAATGCTCAACATCATTCTTAACGCTGCTGACCCTTTGACTGGAAGTTACATCACCCTTTGCATAAGTAACCGCTATACCGCCAAAACTATTTTCATCCGTCCACAAATCTGCGCCTACTACGGCACCATTCTGTTTTAACGTACTATCCTGTTTAAGATGTCCCACTTTCATGTCATTAATAGTTTCTTTACTGTGAATATAAGTACCCCATATTGTTTTGTCCGGCTCATCCGTCATTGACATGTAATGATAATGTTTCGGGGAATAATCGTAATCCCTGTCATAACTTCTGCGGCTGGGCGCATAATAATCATCTCTGTAAGAAGAACGGCTGTACCTGCGGTCCTCGTCTATAACCCTTCTTACAGACCTTACAGGAAGTACATCACTTACCCTGCCCACAGCCACTGGACGCATCTCATAATTTCCCGGTTCCATAGCCGTGTTACGTAAATATAATTTTGGTGTGGATGAATACGGTGTCATAGAGCGTTGGAAGACACTCATATGCTCAAAAGTTGTATTTAACGTCAAATTGCTGACTGCGTATGCCCCGTTTTGAACATTTGCCAATTGTGACATATTTGCCATGGTATTAATGCTGTTTTCCTGTGTTAACACATCATTTTGATTGGATGAAACATCATCAACCCACGACTTCAAAGCGTTGTTGCTGGAAAGGTTGGAAACAATATTGATAATGTCACATCTGCTTGCTTCCGGTTGAGGTATTTCTTTAAACCGGATAGTAAATTCGCCGTCATTATAAACTATATTATCAGTATCCACAATCAACCCGTAACTTGCCTTAAATCCAGCACCCATATCAGCATCAGTCATCCAACTGTTAACCTCAATCCCGCTTCCCGCAAGAATTTTATATGCAGAACCTGCAACCGCATTCTTTATATAAAGTTTTGAACCGCTTTCAACTTTAGCACTGGTAAGCTCACTAATTGCAGCTGTACCAGTAATTTTTGTACCGTCAACTTTTAAGGTACTGCCACTTGCGAAATAAATATTGTTTGCTTTAATATTACCCAACACATCCAAAGTGCCTGTAACATTGTTATTTGTAGTATTTAATTCTACACCATTTGCCACTGCCACTTCTGTTTGGAACTCAGTTGTACCATTACCTTGAATATTCTTTGTCAAAGTTCCGCCTGAACCTATAAACGATAAGTTTTTCCCGGAATCTACCTCAATACCCCCATCAACTGCAAGATTGTTTGCATTTGTGCTAATGTTGCCTTTAATTTCAATTTTGCCGGCACCTTGCACTTTCTTTTTCAAGTTCCCGTCATTATTTAATCCTAATGTCACACCAGTATCAACTATATTAGTATTTGCCGCAACATAATCAGGATTAACATCTGTATTTGCTGCAAATTCCAATGTCCCACTCTTTACACAAGCATCGCTCAATGTTGCACCGTTAAGTTTTACTGTACCACTGTTTGCTATTGTTCTGTCTTTCAATTCACCTGATATAAGTTCCAAAACTCCTGATTTTACAGACAACTTTACATCATCACCAAAGTTTTCCATTTTCGCTTTAACTTCTCCTGCAACAGCCACAGTGCCTGCACCATCTACTTTCTTTGCCAAAGTACCATTTTCTACTGTTACCGTTTTATACTGGTCAACCAAATTGGTTTCCGCTGAAATATAACTTGCATCAGTAATCGTAATATCCTTAGCAAATTCCAAAGTACCATCAGTAACACAGACATCACCCAATTGGGCACCATTAAGTTTTACTGTACCTGTCGCATCATTATTTATTGTTTTTGTCAAATTCCCACTGGTAAGTTCCAATGTACTATTTGCATTTACTCCCAAAGTTCCATCGTTTGCAAGATTATCAACAGTTGATTTTACTGTACCGCTGATAGCAATATTACCTTCACCGCCTACCGCTTTTGACAAAGTCCCTTCTTCAACAGTTAATGTCCTACCACTTGCAACAGTATTAGTGCCACTTGTAGCAATATTAGCCGCTTTAGTTGTTATATTACCGTCAAACTTCAAACCACCAGCGCCACTGATTTTCTTTTCCAAAGTACCAGTCTCAGTCAATGTCAAAATATGTTCACCCGTAACAGTGTTGCTTCCGCCAGTCATAATATTTCCAACTTTAGTACTAATATTTCCGTCAAATTTCAAATTTCCATCACCATTAACTTCCTTTATCAAAATATCATCAGTACCGTCAGCAGTCAAAGTTAACGTCTTACTTCTGGCAACAGTTGCTGCATCACCGGCAATATAATCAACATCACTTGTTACATTGGCATTAACATTAATTTGACCACCACTAATCTTTGTACCTAATGTACCGCTGCCAAGATTAACTGTACCTGTGTTAGTCAAACCATATGTATTTGTTATTTGTAAATTAGAAGCGTTGACGGTTAGAGTTCCTTCATTAGTATAAGCTCCTCCGCCATATAAATTACCACCTATAACAGTTGTTGTCCCTTTAAATGTTACTTCCCCGTTCTCATTATTCTTAACATCTTTTGTAAAATTTGTAGTACCGTCAGTAATTAAAGTACCGCTATTGTTAATTTCCTCTGTAAATTTTGTAGTACCTTTAGTATTCAAAGTGCCTGCATTAGTAATTTTGCCATTAAATACAGTAGTACCATCAACATTTATTTTTCCTGTGCTTTCGTTAGTAATCTCCCCTGCAAATGTTGTGGTGCCATTTGCATTTACATCCCCATAGTTTTCAATTTTTCCTGTCAAATTTGTAGTGCCACTAATATTTAATGTACCATCTGTTGCACCTTCTGCTCCCACTTTAAAATTAGTATCCATCTTACCAAAAGTTGAACCGGAACCGCCATTAATATTCAAAGTTTTTGCCCCTGTGCTGATAGTCATTACATCATCTATTGTTATATCTTTAACAAGGTTTTTACCGTTTAAATTAATATTTAGTTCACTTTTACTTTGAGTGTCTGCTGCCATATTAGCTACTGTTTCTTTATACTTGTAGTCCGTTGTCAAGCTCAAATTTGCAACATCATCAGCAGCGTCACCCCAATCACCTTCTATAAATTTTTTAAGAGAAAATTCCACTGATTCAACTTTATAATTTAATTTTCCTTTTACAGTTGCTTTATCTGCATCACTGCTTCCGTCATTGATAAAGAAAGTATATCTATAATTATTTGTAGTAATAGCACTACAATTAGCCGCATAAGCACCATGGGTTGGCGTGTTTCCATTCTCTGTTACATAAGTAATCCCATTTACCACCTCATCAGCCGGCACAGTTCCGGCATCAAAATCTTTAGTGATATTAATTCCTGTAACTGTAACACTTGTACCATCAGCTATTGTCTTCACTGCCAAGCGGTCACTTAATTTTGCATCTTGCGTACCGCTCATATCCAAATCCAACTGCAAGTTTAAACTGCCAGTCAAAGTATCAACTTGCAATATGTTAATATTTGTACTGTCAGACATATTCAAAGTTTGTCCGTTGTTACCACCTTCCAAAGTCCCCTCAATATTACGATCTGTAAAAACAGATAATGTGCTGTTATCGGCAAGCTTAACCGTACCACCAGTAGCCGCATCATTATTCTTCTTTATGTCTTTTTTTAATTCACCACCCTTAATTTCTACAACTGCAGTACCATCAATTATATTTGTAGTTGCTGCAATATAACTTGCATCTGCAATAGTCGTAGTATCTGCGGCAAATTCCAAAATACCATTAGTAACACAGGCACTGCCCAATGTGGCACCATTAAGTTTTACTGTACCGGCGTTAGAATTAACAACCTTATTAAAAATTGCATCTGTACCTGTACCTGTAAGTTCCAAAGTATTGCCTTCGTTTATTGTCAGTTTTCCGGAATTTGCAAAATTTGCTCCGTCAGATACTATATTACCAGCTATCACAATATTGCCGGCACCACTTATTTTATTGGTCAAAGTATCAGTTTTAGTATCATTGTCATCATCTTCTCCATTACTAAGCAAAGTCATAGTTTTTCCGCTATCAATTATATTTGTATCTGCTTTAATATAATCAACATCCAAATTGATGTCTTTAGCAAATTCCATTGTACCTGCTGTAACATAGGCACCGCCCAATGTTGCACCATTAAATTTTACTGTACCCGCATTTGTTATTTCTTTATTCAATGTTCCTGCATTTAATTCCATCACTGCACCGGCATCAACTTTATTGGTACCTCCTGATATATATGCCACATCATTAACTGCCACAGTTCCTGTTGCTATCTCCAATGTGCCGCCATTAACTTTAGCATTCATTTCTGTTGCACCAGCAAATTTAACTGTGCCATTATTTGTTACTTCTTTGTCCAATGTTCCTGCTATTAAAGTAACTGTTTTATCCGCATCAACAACATTTGTCCCTGCTGAAATATAACTTGCATCTGCAATCTCAGTATCTGCAGCAAATTCCAATGTACCTCTTTCAACACATACACCGCCCAATGTGGCACCATTAAGTTTTACTATACCTGTCTCATCATTTTCTATTGTTTTAGTCAAAATTCCACTGGTAAGTTCCAATGTACCACTTGCTTTTACACCCAAAGTTCCCTCGTTTGCAAGATTGTCAACAACAGTAGTTATTGTACCGTTTACATTTACTATACCTGTTCCTGTTATTCTTTCATCCAATTCACCCGTACCTGTCAAAATCAACTCTCCATTGTCTGTAATACCGGTACTGATAACCAGTTTATCTACATCTGTAGTCAAACTGCCAGTATTGACAATAACTAAACTGTTTTGTGTAATAGTTTTTCCATTTGTATTTGTGACCGTGCCGCTAATCGTTGTTGTTCCTGTTGCCGTTGTTTCATCTGTAATTGCACACCCCAATACTTTATTTTCTCCTGTCAATTCCAAACTACCAGTATTTTTTACTCCACCAGTTATGCCATCTGCTGTGGTGATAAATGTGCCTGCGTTAGTTACTTCACCGCTGATTGTCCCTGTGTTGGTTAGTTTTTTATCATCCGCCAAAGTAACTTTATTCTCTATATTTTTGGCACTTGTAACTTCACCATCAATTACGGTTGTACCATCTGCACCAGTAATATTTGCACCTAATTCACCTTCGCCCAAGTTTAATGTCCCTGCATTTGCCAATCCATTTGTGCCTGTCATTGTCAATTTGGTAGCATCTGCTACTGTCAGTGTTCCGCTGTTGCTATAACTGCCTGCTCCACTTAAAGTTCCTGTTACGCTTGTTGTACCTGCAAAAGCTACTGTGCCTGCATTATCAATATTACCGGTCAATTCCGTATTGCCGCTGACATTCAATTTTCCACTTGCATCATTCAGATCAAAATTGGTGTCCATACTGCCTGCTGTATTAGTACCGCCACTAATTTTTAAGGTTCTTCCGCCTGTGCTGATGGTCATTGCTTCCGTATTTTTAGTGATTTGATGTCCGTTCAAGTTAATGGTCAAAGCAGCGTTTGTTTGAGTTGCTTCAGCCATA
>JAGHTS010000331.1 GCA_018065225.1 Candidatus Phascolarctobacterium caballi | reverse complement strand
ACATTATATTTTTTTGAATCATCTTTTTTAGAATTATTATCATTATCTTTCTTTAATGGTACCGTCCCTTGAATTTCGTTTATTTTATTACGCCATTCATTTATTTTATTTTTATATTCTTCCTTTTGAGAATCTGTTAAACCCTGACAATTTTTATGATATGCCGCATTAATAATATAATCAGTTGCTGTAATCATTTTATTATATCGCCTTACATTGTCATCTTTATTATCATCACATGCATATAATTCAATAGATAATTGTAACATATCCATTATCAAATCATGACGATTGATATAATCATTGACAACGTCTTGTTCACTAATCTCATGCAAATTAGGAATATCGTTCCATGCATCAATAGCAGCTTTTTCAATAATATCAGAATAACTTTTTCGTAAATTATCAATGGTAAAATTATGTCTTTGTAAAAATGGGAAACTATATTTATTAACATAACTAATACTATTTTTTAAAAGATTTAGTTCTGTCTCATCTATATAAAAATAAGATCGACATTTCTCACATATCTGCTCTATTAGTTCTTTAGACACCGTACATACTTCGGCCGTACATAGTTCCTTTAACTTTACAAGATTATCACCATGTGCATTATCAATAGACCTTGTAAAACATTGAATAATTTCATCTAATCTAATTTCATAAGCATCAGATTGTTTAGATATTGCTAAACCTTTAACATACCATCCTGCAGAATTTGCAGGATCAATATCCAATATTTTACTGGTATATAATTCTGCCTTATTATAATTTTTATTATCGAAACTACATACAGCGAGATTTAATAATTTTGTTATAGAATTCTCATCATTAGGGAAATTATCAGGATTTTCATTGCGAACATCAAAGGAAATATCGTCAAGAATGTTATTAGAAATATCATTAGGAATTTTATTTGGAATATCATCCAGAATATCATTCATCATTTTTTTTGCATCTTCAATTGTATATTTGATACCACAATTTTGGCAAACAACCATTCCATCTTGCTTAACAAAATTACTATTTCCACACAGTTCACAAGTTATTTTTTTCATTATTTCTCCTTTTGGTGTTTGACGAACTACAATTATAAAGTCGGTTTCTCAAAATAAACTTTTTTGTTCTTATCACCTTTCATTTTTATAGCATATTTCATTGCGCTTTCATCAAGAGCTTTAAATCCTTCTGAAAGTAGCGAACCAAGTACAAAAAAAGTGGCAAGGCCCTCCCCCGCGGTATGCTTAAGCAAAAACCAATCTTGATAAAATTCTCTGTCTTTTTTAGTAAGCATTTCTATATCTCTATTTCTGTAAATATTTTTCAATATTATACTTCATTTATCTATATACTGCCACATAAAAAACAAAATTAGTCCGATTATTAACTCTTTAATAAATATCTTTTATTTAGAAAGTTACTGGGAAACTAATCTTCTTTAATTAAATTCTTTTTTATTCTGCCCAAAGCATCATATTTATCTTCTACGCCTTTGGCTTCTTTGTCTATTGCATCTTCATAGCCGGTCAATGCCTGAAACGCCGCAAACTGTGCCGCCCTTTGTTCCATTGTCAAATGCGGTCTGTTAGGACTTACATGATGTGGCAAATTTATAATATCGTCATATTTCCCCATAAAACTTATGCCTTATGTCCGCCAATTTGTCCGTTACGCTGGCGGGTGGTTGCCCCTTCCTGATAATTCATACCTTTAAGCAAAGCATTTTTGCCATATTTCTTTTGGACTGTCAAAATTGCTTTCTGCCGTTTCCGTTCCTGCAACAATTCTTGTTTAATTTGTTCTCTTGCTTTCTCTTTTTTACCGTCACTAAACAGATTCAGTTCTTCATAATTGTCCTCTTTTACATCGCTTTCATAAACAACATGGTTGGCTACAACATTCATCCGCCGTACCAAAAGATTTTTATCAACTATTCTGTCATATAGAATTGTTACCGCTTTAAGTATTTGCTCTGTGGAAGATGTAAAACCATTTAAATTTATTGACCCGTGAGCCGCCTTTGGTATTAATCTCCCATAGCCATCCATTTCCACTTCCCCGTGATATTTGTTCCGTATTGTGGGATTGGTAAGGTTGTCTATATCATAACCAACTGTTATTACCATTTGGTCTGTTACCAATCCCTTGTCTACCAAATCAAGTACGAGTAAATCAGTCATTTCTTTAATAACCAATTTCCCTTTTTCAAAATTATAGGGACATTGTAACACTTGTCCGGTGCTTATACTGTTTACAGCAGGGCGGAATTTTTTTATGTCTTGGATTGTGCAGGGTTCCCAGCCCCAAGCATGGTCTATTAACAATTCAGCATTTATTCCAAAAAGTTTATAAAGCAGATTTTCGCTATAAAAAGTGTTGTGGTTGCCATTGGAACAACGGGCTACATCCCCCATTGTGTACATATTGTAATCTGCCAGTTTTTTGGCATATCCTTTTCCCACCCGCCAAAAATCTGTAATTGGCTGATGTTCCCACAACTGCTTACGATAACTTGTTTCGTCCAGTTCCGC
>JAGHTS010000218.1 GCA_018065225.1 Candidatus Phascolarctobacterium caballi | reverse complement strand
GGAGTAGTTATGGCAATTTTAAAAATTATGCATGCAGGCAATCCGGTTTTGCGTAAAGTGGCAGAACCGGTAAAAAAAATAGATAAAAGGATTACCCGATTGTTAACCAATATGGCAGAAACTATGTATGCGGCAGACGGTGTCGGTTTGGCGGCACCGCAAATTGGGGAATCAAAACGGATGGTAGTCATAGATGTTGGCGATGGGGTTTTGCTTGAAATGATTAACCCTGTAATCACCAAACGGGAAGGCAGTGTTGTTGATATGGAGGGTTGTTTGTCTGTACCCGACTATAATGGGACTGTGGAACGGTCGGCAACAGTGGAATGTGAGTTTACCAACAGACAGGGTGAATTGGTAAAGTTGACAGCAACAGAACTTTTGGCACGGGCGATTCAACATGAAATAGACCATTTAGATGGCATTTTGTTTATTGATAAAGCACAAACTATTGAACCGCGGGAGATGAAAGACGAATAATATGCGGATTGTTTTTATGGGGACTCCAAATTTTGCAGTAAAAATTTTGGAGTCATTGTTTGAAAGCAAAAAACATACGATTATTGGAGTAGTGACCCAGCCGGACAGAGTACGTGGGCGTGGTAATAAAGTGGAAGATAGTCCCGTTAAACAATATTGTTTAATGAATGGATTAGAAGTTTATCAGCCGGAAAAGGTTAAAAGTGCTGATTTTTTAGTTTTATTACGCAAATTGCAGCCGGATGTGATTGTAGTGGCGGCGTATGGGCAAATACTTAATGAAGAAATATTGAACTTGCCAAAATATGGTTGTATAAATGTACACGGGTCACTTTTACCAAAGTATCGGGGAGCGGCACCTGTGCAATATGCTTTGTTAAACGGGGAAACGGAAAGCGGTGTCACTATTATGCAAATGGATAAGGGAATGGATACCGGTGCCATGCTTTGCAAAAAGGCAGTGGCAGTTTCTGAAAACATGACTGCAGGGGAATTGTTTGACGCCCTTGCAGAGGTTGGGGCGCGGGCAATGTTGCAGGTATTAGATGAATTGACCAATGGCATGGCAAAAACACAAGTACAAAATGAGAATGAAGCAACATATACACATTTGTTGAAGAGGGAAATGGAAGTTATTGACTGGGGTTTAAGTGCCAATGTTATACATAATAAAATTCGGGCATTTAATCCTGTACCGGGGGCATATACGCATTTATCAAACGGGAAAAAATTAAAAATTTGGCGTAGCATGGTTGTTGACGGAGAGGGTGAAGCCGGCAAAGTAATTGCTGCAGACAAGCAAGGGCTTGTTGTGGCTTGTGGCACTGGTGCTTTAAAAATTTTGGAAGTTCAGCCGGAAGGTAAAAAAAGCATGGCGGTCAAAGATTTTGTTAACGGACATGGAGTTAGGGTTGGAGATTTGCTGAAATAAGAGATTTAATAATTTACAGGCAATTATATGGACAATAAGCAAGTACAAAGCAAAAGCATATTGTGGCAACGCAAAATTTTAAACGTAGTTTATCCTGTGTTGTATGTTTTTGGCAGGTTGGTTGGGAAAACACGGCAAGAGTTGGAAGAAACGTTTGTCAGATGGAATAATAAGTTAAATAATAAACAAAGTTATAATTTGCATTGCCAAAAGATTTTATTGTTGACACCGCATTGTCTGCAAAAGGACGCGTGTCAATATAAAATCACCAGACATATTGAAAATTGCCATCAATGTGGTGGTTGCAGAATCGGTGATTTGGTTGCATTACAAAAAAAATATGGTTGTAATTTGGCGGTGGCAACTGGCGGTACTTTGGCAAGGCAGATGGTTAAGGAATATAAACCGCAGGCAATTATTGCTATTGCCTGTGAACGTGATTTGGCAAGTGGTATTATGGATGTGTTCCCGTTACCTGTTCTTGGAGTTTTGAATGAACGTCCTTTTGGACCTTGTTTTAATACAGATGTTGATATGGACAAAGTTGAGGATGCAATAAAAATTTTTGCAGGTGTACAATATGCTTAATGCACGGGGTGTCGCTGTAAAATTGGTAACAGCGGTAATGGATGACGGGGCATATACTAATATTGAGCTTAATAAATGTTTGCGTTCCAGTGATTTTGATGATAAGGACAGACGATTTTTAACAGAATTGGTATATGGGACTGTAAAGTCCTGCAACATTTTAGACTGGTATCTTAACAAACTGGTAAATTGTCCAATTAAAAAAATTGAACCATTGGTATTAAATGTTTTACGGGTAGCGGTTTTTCAGTTATTGTATTTGGAACGTGTGCCTGCAGCGGCAGTAGTGGATGAAGCGGTTAAACTGGCAAAAATATTTGCCAATCCCGGAGCAGCACAAATGGTCAATGGTGTTTTACGTAATTTTTTGCGTAAGAAAAATCAGTTTGTTTTGCCTGATAATGTTGTTGACAGAATGGCTTTGACGTTATGGCACCCACGGTTTTTGGTAAAAAAATGGTTAAAATATTATGGGGTTGAGGATACAGAAAAACTTTGTATTTTTAATAATGAGCCAGCATCTTTGAGTATACGGGTTAACACGTTGCAGATTACAAGGGATGCTTTGATACAAGAGTTAAAAGATAATGGCGTTGAGGCAAAGAAAAGTACAATTAGTGCAGACGGGATAATTTTAGAAAAACATCAGAATTTAAAAAATTTGTATGACAGGTTTGGTGGCAAGTTTTACATACAAGATGAAAGCAGTATGTTGGTGGCAGAATTGCTTGCACCGGAACAGGGACAAAAAGTTTTGGATTTATGTGCGGCACCGGGAGGAAAAACAACTCACCTTGCCCAACTGATGCAAGATAAAGGTGAGATTATCGCTTGTGATATTTATCCTCATAAACTGGAATTGATTAAGAATAATGCACAGCAGTTAGGAATTAATATTATCAAAACACAACTGAATGATGCTACGGTTTTGAATACGGACTTTGTTGACAGATTTGATGCTGTTTTAGTGGATGCCCCATGTAGTGGGTTAGGTGTGTTGCGGCATAGGGCGGAAATCCGTTGGCGCAGGACACAGGAAAATCTTAAAGTGTTTCCTCCGTTGCAAACAGCAATTTTAACAAATGCTGCACAATATGTGCATAAAGATGGTTTTTTGGTATATAGCACTTGTACTATTGAACAGAGTGAAAATCATTATATAGTGACAGATTTTTTACAAAAGCATAGTAATTTCCATTTAATATCAGAACGGCAGTTATTACCACAGACAGATAATACAGACGGGTTCTATTTGGCAAAAATGCAAAGGATAGGATGAAAGTTATAATGAAAGATATATTTGGGTGGGAACTTGATAAACTTGTTGAGGATGTAAAAGAATTAGGGATGCCTGCATTTAGGGCAAAACAAATTTTTCAATGGATATATCAAAAGAATATTTTTGCTTTTGACGGTATGCGTAATTTAAGTAAGACAGATATTGAAAAATTAAAAGCCAATTTTTCAATATTGCCACAAGATCTGATTGTGTTGAAAGTGTTGCAGTCGCAAGACCGTATTACAAGAAAATTTTTGTTGCAATTAAAAGATGGTGCGGCTGTAGAAACAGTATTGATGCATCATGATTATGGTTACAGTATTTGTGTTTCCAGTCAGGTAGGTTGCGATATGCATTGTGCATTTTGTGCCAGTGGTTTAAATGGTTGCCAACGTTCTTTGACAAAGGCAGAAATTTTAGCACAAGTTTATTTGTGTAATTCAATATTAAGTGCAGAAAATCAGCGTATTAGCCGTATTGTTGTTATGGGCAGCGGGGAACCAATGCTTAATTTTGATAATGTTTTTGCGGCATTGGAATTTTTACATGATGAAAAGACAGCCAATATGAGTTATCGCAATATGACGGTTTCAACTTGCGGAGTGATTGTTGGTATTGAACGGATGGAAAATTTGGGACATCCAATCAATTTGGCAATCAGTTTACATGCCGTCCGTGATGAGTTGCGGACAAAGTTAATGCCGATAAATAAAGCAAATCCTTTTGTAAAAGTAATAGTAGCGGCAGAAAAATATGCAAAAAAAACTGGCAGAGATGTGACTTATGAATATATAATGTTAAGGGGATGTAATGACAGTACGGAAGATGCACAATTATTGGCTAACTTTTTAAAGTTCAAACATGCCAGTGTTAATTTAATTCCGGCAAATTCTGTATTGGAACATGGTTTGCAAAAATCTGATGAAAAAACGATTGACAGATTTTTACAGGTGTTAAATCGCAACCATATCAATGCTACCGTTCGCAAGGAAATGGGCGGAGATATTGCAGCGGCTTGCGGACAATTACGTAATCAGTTTGCAAAGGAGAGAACATGAAAGTTTATTCTAAAACGGACGTGGGGTTGGTACGGGAAAAGAATGAAGATTCCATATTGCTAAAATCCCCTAAATTGTTTGCTGTTGCTGATGGTGTTGGCGGTTTTGAAGGTGGGGAAATAGCCAGCAAAATGGCATTGGAAATTTTAGATAAAGTTACAGAAAAGTATCTTAATGAAAATCAACCGCCATCTTATGCATTACGTAAAGCAGTAAGTGAAGCAAATGCTTATGTTTATGCAGAAGGGCAAAAAAAATATGAGCATTTGGGAATGGGAACAACTTTGACAGCGGTTTATATTGAAGACAGGCAAACAGCACATGTTGTTCAAATCGGGGATAGCAGATTGTATCGTTTCCGCAGCGGGCATTTGGAGCAAATAACTTGTGATCAGACATTGGTTAATGAACTTTTGACAGCTGGAAAAATTACAGAGGGGGAAGCAAAGATTCATCCTCAAAAAAATTGGTTGTCGCAAGCACTTGGTTCCGAAAGTATTGTACAGGCAGATGTCAGCAAAATTGATATTGAACAGGATGATGTGTTGTTGCTTTGCAGTGATGGTTTGAGCGATATGGTAAGTGATAGGGATATTGAAGAAATTCTAAGGACATTTGCAAAAGAAAAATATGCAGATAAATTAGTGGAACGGGCATTGCAAAACGGCGGCAAGGATAATGTTTCAGTAATAGTGTTGACAGATTTGGATAAGGAGGACGGTCATGGAAACAATAATTAAAAACAGATATAAAATTATCCGTTCCATTGGTTCAGGCGGTATGAGCGAGGTCTTTTTGGCACATGACGAGGTGTTGGACAGGGATGTTGCAGTCAAGCGTTTGAAAGAACAATTTGTTAACAACAAGGAATTTTTGTCACAATTTAATCGGGAAGCAAAATCAGCAGCACAATTGGTACATCCGAATATTGTTTCAATTTATGATGTAATTGATGATGGCAAAGACCAATACATTATTATGGAATTTGTAGATGGTTGTACATTAAAGGAGTTGTTGAAAGAGTATAAGATTGAAACAAAAGCCGCTATGCAAATTATCAGACAGTTGGCAGATGCTTTGTATCAGGCACATAGCCGTAAGATTATTCATTGTGATATCAAATCACAAAATATTATTGTAACAAATTCAATGGTGCCTAAAATTGCTGACTTTGGAATTGCCAAAATTGTTTCGGAACAGACCATGGTATTTTCAGGGAATAATATTATGGGGTCTGTGTATTATTTAAGCCCTGAACAGGCACATGGTGAACCTGTAACTGCGGCAAGTGACATTTATTCATTGGGAATTGTTTTTTATGAAATGTTAACGGGGCATGTACCGTTTTCTGCAGATTCGCCCATCGCTGTGGCAATGATGCAAATTGAAAAAAAGCCAGAACCGTTAATGAAATATTTGGATGTGGTGCCGATAGGTTTGCAGGAAATTTTGGACAAAATGTTGGCAAAGAATATAAAAGACCGTTATGCTTCGGCGGGTGAAGTTTGTAAAGACATAGACAAATTGCTTGACAGGCAAAAGATTGACAGCGGTGAAGATGATGATGAAAATAATCAGACGGTTGTAATGAAACCAGTTAAAGCAGAAGGGAAAAAAGGGAAAATAATTTCGCTAAGTGTGGATAAGGATGCTATGGCAAAGAAAGCGCAAAGTTGGAAAAATAAAATAAAGAATCATCATTATACATTTAATGATTATGTGATTATCACAACTGTGGTAGTTTGTCTGATTAGTTTGGGTGCACATTTCTTTTTCAAGCATAGCAATGCGATGAAAATTATACCGGACGTGGTGAATATGGAAGTTGAAGAAGCCCGTAAATATTTGGCTGTACGTGATTATAAAGTGGAATTGCAGGAAGAAAACTCTGTAACTGAACAAGTAGGTGTGGTTTTGCGGCAAATTCCTGCGGCAGGCGAGCAACGCCGACGTGGCAGTGTGATACGGCTGATATATAATGTAGGGGCACAAAAACATACTATGCCTGACCTGATTGATATGAGTTTGGTTAAGGCACAGCAGACATTGGAAGAAATTGGTCTGCAAGTCGGGAAAGTTGAGCGTAAATATAACAGAGGGTATAGAATTGGGGCAGTAATTGAACAGGAGCCAAGACAGGGTGAAAAAGTTGGTGAAGGAACTCAAGTCAATTTAATTGTGAACGAGGGTGACAAGCAACTTCCTGTTTTGATTGGTAAGAACTTGAATGAGGCAGAAAGAATTTTGCGGCAGTTGGGATTAAGGGTTGGCGAAGTCCGTAGGGTCAATTCGTTGGAGCCAAAAAACACAGTTACCGCCATTTCGCCAGAAGCAGGGACGATGTTGCCAAGTTATTACCCAGTCAGTGTAACTGTCAGTGATGGAGCGGATAAATCGGTAGTGGGAGCCAATTTTGAATTTATTGTTCCGGGTGAGGCAACAGAAAAACATCGTGTGCAGATTTATAAAATAGACCGTAAAGGCAGGAACTTGATTTACAGCAGTATTGATAATGGAGGCAGACGAATTCAGCAGATGGTTGACGGCGGTTCCGGAAAAGTAGCCATTGTAGTATATTGTGACGGCAAACAAGTTCAGGAAACAAATTTTTAATGAGGTGAATTATGAAAACGTTAGTAGCACCTTCAATACTTTCAGCAGATTTTGCTGATTTGGCAGGGGAGATTAAAAAGATTGAACTGGCAGGGGCAGATTGGGTACATATTGATGTTATGGACGGTAATTTTGTTCCTAATTTAACTTTTGGCGCTCCTGTGGTGAAAAAAATACGTGAAACAACCAAAATGTTTTTTGATTGTCATCTGATGGTGGAACATCCTGAAACTTATTTGGAAGATTTTAAGGATGCAGGGGCAGATTTGATTTGTGTTCATGCGGAAGCAACCAAACATTTGCATAAAGTAATACAAACCATTCACGGTATGGGACTTAAGGCAGGTGTGGCATTAAATCCTGCTACATCACTAACTGCCGTAGAAAACATTTTGGCAGATGTTGATTTAGTATTGATTATGAGTGTTAACCCGGGTTTTGGCGGCCAGAAATTTATTGAAAGTAGTGTAGATAAGATTGTAGAACTGAAAGGAATGTTGGAGCATTGCAGTTCTAAAGCGGTGATAGAAGTTGATGGCGGTATAAATGGGGAAAATGTAAAATTGGTAAAAAATGCCGGAGCATCTGTCATTGTGGCAGGGTCTTATGTTTATGGCGCCAAAGATATTAAAAAGGCAATAGACAGTTTGAAATAACTGATTTTTAGAAACGTGTAGTGTATTGATATGATTAGTACATTAGGCTTTCCTGTACTGGTAGCGGCAATAATTGCTTATGCTCTTACACCTTTTGTCAAGAAATTGGCATTTGCGGCTGGTGCAGTGGATATGCCGGACGAGCGAAAAGTTCATAAACAACCGATGCCACGATTAGGCGGTTTGGCAATTTATCAGGCATTTACCATAGCGGTGTTGTTGGCTGCCCCCTGTTCCAAAGATTTGTTTGGTATTTTATTGGGCGGCACTTTTATTGTGGTGGTAGGCGTACTTGATGACATTTACCAGTTGCCTGCCAAAGTAAAACTTTTGGGTCAGATTTTAGCAGCTTTGGTACTGATTGCTTTTGATATTAAAGTAGAATGGATGAGCAATCCTTTTGGTACTACAGAGTATATTTATTTGGAATATTTAAGTATTCCATTTACTATTTTTTGGGTGGTGGCGTTTACCAATGTAACCAATTTAATAGACGGGTTGGACGGATTGGCGGCAGGCGTGGGTGCTATTGCATCTTTTACAACAGCGTGTCTTGCGGCACAAGCGGGATATATGGAGCCGGCAATAGTCAGTGCGGCATTGTTTGGTGCAATTTTGGGATTTATCCGTTATAATTTTAATCCTGCTACAATTTTTATGGGTGATACTGGGTCTATGTTTATCGGGTATATTTTGGCAGCATTCAGTATGGATGGGGCGGTAAAAACCGCGGCAAC
>JAGHTS010000279.1 GCA_018065225.1 Candidatus Phascolarctobacterium caballi | reverse complement strand
TTTAAGGGTTGTTTAATCATTGTTTAGCCGGCATTATTTGTAGTGTTCATTATTTTAGACCATACATTTCCGGCATTTAGAGCGGCTTTTGGTAATACATGAATATAGATATTATAAGTTGTAGAAGGATTGGCATGACCTAAACGTCTGCTGACAACCGCAATATCCACACCATTATTTAAAAGCAGGCTTGCGTGAGTATGACGCATCTGATGTAATGTAAGCCTTTTATCTACTCCCGCAGCACTCAGCATTTTGTTAAAGTATCTTCTGCGGAAGTTCTGCTCGTTTATAGGTTGCCCTAAACTATTGCTGAGTAATAATCCCCAATCATTCTTAAACTTGGAGTGGTTGGATGCGTAAGCATCCTGATAATCAAGAAAATCAATGATTTCCTTTGTTACCATCGGGTCAATATCAATAACCCTTTTGGAGTTCTTTGTTTTAAGTACTTTAAAAGGGAACATTTTTCTGGCTTTTTCAGACGCTTTGCGGGAACCGGTTTTCTTAACTTTGGCTATCAATTTGTCATAATCTGTCTTTTTAGGCATCTTACCCATAATTTCTATCCTTAACAATTGATGTGTCACGTTGATTTTATTGTGCTCAATGTCGATAGATTCACGGCGTAACCCTCTCAACTCACCAAACCTCATACCAGTTGAGAAGCCAAGCAGGACAGTTAAATATGCAACTCTTAGATTGTAATTTACAGAATCTTTATTAGATACTTTGTTACCCTTACGGGATAAAAAGGTTGTGTATTTGCCTTCCTTGGCGGTTTTAAGGACCTGTTTCATTTCTGCCTCGTCCAGTATGCAGGAATCTTGCTGAATGTTCCTGTGGGTATCCTTTTTGCTGCGGATACCTTTAGCTGGATTGGTTGTAGCATAGTTATGTTGAATGGCAAATTCATAAATATTGTGGATCAGTTTTAGGATACCGTTTACAGAGATGGGTGCAAGTCCTTGATGGTATTTGCCTCCAAATGAACTGAGATTATTTAAAAATGCTTCAATTTCTCCAATACGGATACTTGTTACAGGACGTGATCCGAATTTATCACAAATACAATCAGTTTTGTCTTTGTAAAAACGCATAGTATTTTCAGCCACGTTGCCTTCTGTATGATTTGCGTACCATAACTTCACAAGGTCTTTAAAGGTAAGTATTTGAATACTGTTACCGTTTTGCAACTCTTCTTCAAAATCTCTGATTTTCCTTTTAATTTCAGATTCCGATTTTGCTCTAAGTTGTTTACGTTTGAGTGTGACACCATCTTTTGTTATTTTGTATTCGTAAAACCAGTTCTCCGATTTTTTGTCGTAATAGTAACTGCCACCATTTTCTAAATATTTTCGTTTTTGATTAATAATTTTTGGCATGGTAAAAAATCCTTTCTAGTTAAATAAAAACTTGAATTGTAAAACAACCCCAAGTTACTTATGCCAACTTTTCTGTTATTTTTTTGATAATATTGGAGCCGAAGCGACAAATAAAAA
>JAGHTS010000147.1 GCA_018065225.1 Candidatus Phascolarctobacterium caballi | reverse complement strand
ATAAAATATTATTTATTGTACTTATTGCCACCATCTGCCACTTTTAATGGGTCATCTGGCGGAATATCTGAATATTGCAAAAATTCAGCCGGCGACATTATTAACGGTCTTTCAATATCCGCCTCCAAAAAATCTTTATCCCCTGTCAAAAATATATCAGCATCAACAGAAAGAGCCGCCCGTAAAATTGGTCTGTCTTTCTCGTCCCTAATTTTATTTTCCAGCACATCAATTTTTAAAGGCCCGTTTATAACGGTTACACCTTCTTCCAAACCAATTAAAAATTGTTGATATTCATTTAACATTTTGGGAAACTTTTTATTAACAACATAACTTAATTCGTTCAAAACATTTTTAGATACAAAAACATCACCGACAAGTAATGCCTTATAATATGCCATAGCCACATCACTTTGTGGTTTAAGAATGGCGGAGATAAGAATATTTGTATCAACAAAAATCCTTATCATAAGTTCTGCCGTGCCTCTTTGACCATCGCCATAATTTCAGCATCAGTCATGCTGTTGGCATATTCTTTCATTTGTTCCTGAAAAGTTTTCATGGCATACATAGCCGGATTGACTATTCTTATTCCATTTCCGTCTTTGACAAAGCCAATCTTGCTGCCGGGTACTAACGACAGAATTTCCCTAACCTCTTTGGGAATAGTCACTTGTCCTTTTGCCATAACTTTTGCTGTATCAATATAAACTGAACTTTCCATTTTGCCCCCTAAAGTAGGGTAATCCCTACTTTTCTGTCTTTATTATGCTACTATAAACAGAAATTGTCAACAACAAAAGTTAAAAACCGCCGTTGCAAAAATTTGCAACGGCGGTTTTTATGTTTCACGGTCTTTAATTTAATGCCTGTACTTCACCTGATTTTCCTGCGTTCAAAAGTAGAGTGAATACCTGTTCAGTTGCTTCCCTGTCTTTGACAGTTGCCAAACGACACCAAAAAGCAAAGTGCATACAATTGTTACTGATAAGATTGTAATTGGCTTCAAATTTGCGGGATTCTGCACGTTCAAGAATTTCTTTTGGCGAAAAATCTGCCTGATAATTCAAGCGATTGATAGGAGTGCCATTAGAAAAAGTATGTAAAGAAGAAAGTTTAATTTCTGCATCTTCTATGGTCTTTCCATCATATTCCCAAACTTTACCATTCCCTGCATAAATTCCATGATGGCTGTAAAAATTTTCACGATAGCAATAAATATGGTCTCCCACCTCCAAATTTTGCAATGCCGCTTCTTCACTCATAGAGTTAATCCAATCATACAGACGTTTAACAGGATTGACGCTTTCTAAAACATTTTTTAAATCTTGCAAAATTTTCGGCAAGTGTTGATAAGGTACCAAAGATACAATAGCCAAAATTGTGAGCAAAGTTTCTTTGTTGAACCCAAATTGAAGGTTGTTATTTTTCATATTTTACAATCTAACTCCCCAAAATTTTATTTGTACTGACGTTCCCATTTAGGGCATGTTCCTGTGCCGGGCATTTGCCCGTTATTAAATCCTCCGCCTGCACATCTTGCCCTTTCGTTGTTGTCAAATTCTACAAATTTGCACAACATATCGGGCATTTTACGTCCGCACCAATGGGAACAAGTTGCACAGTTCCGCCAATCTGCTGGTATTTTTTGCATTGACATAATTAAATTCTCCTTTCTATGATTTAAAAAATATGTCTAATCTTCCTCTAACCACCACTTCAAAATATGTAACCCTGCTTTTGCTATTTTACCATAATCAACATCATTTTTATCCTTTGATAAATTTTTTTGTTCTTCATTATAATTTTCACTAAAAAATACTACTGTTTCTCCTGCCTCTAATCTTCTTCTTATCTCAGGTGGTACCTCATCAATATCAATTTCATCAATTGTTGTTTTTTTGGACATCTAAATCACTGCCTTTCATATTATTATCTAATTCTAATTTACTTTTAATTTTTTCCCGCATACGCTCTGTTATATCAACAGGAACTTGTATGTTTAGTTCATTTACTAATTCCTCAGGCACTTTGTCTATTGAAATTTGTACACAAACAGTTTCACAATAAAATTTACCATCATTTCCTTGAAAATAAAACTTTTGAATTACTGTTGCCATATCTTCAGAAGATTTTTGCAATACTGCTTCCCATGCCCCACCAATAATATCTTGAATATCCAAATCCCAATGTGATGCAATTTCTTTTGCAGAATCAATACAAGTATCAATAACCTCATCCCACGAATAAGCAACCATTATTCCATTCTCATTATCAGAAATAAATTTTTTCCTGCAAAAGAAAACTATCAATACTATGACAAGTACTACTATTACCCAAAGTAATAACGAATTCATTTAAATTTACCTCCTTTATTTTATTTTTCACACAAAGAAAAGTTTCCCAATAGTTATTACAACTTTACCTACTTTTTCCCAATCAACGTCTTGCATATTAAAATCACCGCCACCAGTTTCATACGAATTACCACCAACACCACTCATGTTATTAGTATCCATATTAAAAACAGAATCACTTACCCCATGAATTTTATAACGTTTTGCCTCACGTAACGCTAATCTAAGCATTCTTTCTTCATTGGGATCCAAAAAATCTGACCAATCTTTTTTAATATTCAAGAGTTCCATCGCTTTTTCAACAACAGGCGTAGGAACACACAATTCACTTGATAACCCAACTGGTCTAATGGGTATAGAAGAGGTAGTTGTTGTTTCACTAATTTCTACTTTTGATATATTTTCCGTTTTTGATACAACTTTATTTTGTGCTATTACAACATCATTGTTATTGTCATTATTTTCTGCAACAACCTTATGTCCACACTTATAACAAAACACCGCTTCGTCTGGTAATTTTGCCCGCACCAATGGGAACAAGTTGCACAGTTCCGCCAATCTGACGGGATTTTTTGCATTGACATAATTAAAATCTCCTTTCTTAATAACTTATTTCTCTATTATGCCA
>JAGHTS010000324.1 GCA_018065225.1 Candidatus Phascolarctobacterium caballi | reverse complement strand
ACTTTAATTGCTCCAAGCCAATGGGTAAATTGTGATCATAATTGTGTACATCCTGCTTGGGCTCCGGGAGCATATTATGTGCGTCAGGTAAATGAAAAAGAATGGTATGGCTTGGGAATTTTTGCCCGTTTCGGAAATAGATCAGAATTTTATCCCGGGTCCCATCCCGCCTCCAACAATCGCTATGCTTACATGAAAGGCATCAGCGTTACTCCAACTTATGCACGCAAATCCGGAAACAAATTTTATTGGGCAGTGGGTGCAGATATAAATTATGTCGGCTTGGAACTGCAAAAGAATTTTGAAAATGGTATGGGGGCAGGAGATATTACACTTGCAGGTGATAGCGGAAATAATAAAACCGAAGGGGAAACTTGGGCTTTGGGTTGGAATGTAGGTTTTCGTTATTCTCCAACCGTTAAAGATGAAATCGGTATTGCCTACCGCAGCAAAATTGCCCACACTATGGATGCTGATTTTGATTGGTATGGTACAGGTGTTGCAGGGATGTTGGCAGGTTTGCCAACAGATTTTCATTCCCGTGCTCACGGAAAAGTTACTTTGCCTGATTCCTATCATTTTGGTTACAGTCATAAATTTGACAATAAAAACAGAGTGGAAGTTAGTGCCATCCGTACCCAATGGCATAATTTCAGAACTTTGGATTTAAATATTGATAATTTCCAAACAATTTCCAGCGCCCATAATTGGAAAGACAACTGGCGTTATGCCATCGGTTATGAATATAAATTCAGTAAAAAATATACCGGTATGTTAGGTTTTGCTTTTGATGACGAGGGAAAATCTTATGACGGCGGTGATTTTATGGTGCCAATCGGTATTCACCGCACTTATAGTTGTGGCGTTAAATATGAAGACAAACGCCATACTATTGCTTTGGCTTTGGCTTATCAAATTGAAGGGGACACCAATTTTAAGAGCAATTATGAAACAGATACTTACCTTAAAGCATTTTCTCATGATAATACCGCTAAAATTTTCAGTATTGGCTATACCT
>JAGHTS010000307.1 GCA_018065225.1 Candidatus Phascolarctobacterium caballi | reverse complement strand
GTTATATATGGGGTTTGCCGATGATGCTGCTTTTATTAGGCACGGGGATTTGGCTGACAATACGATTAAAATTTATTCAAATTTTTCGTTTGTTTTTAGCGATAAAACTTATTGCTTATTCTGAAAATGCCGGGAAAGGTGATGTTAGTGCTTTTAAAGTATTGTGTATTGCTTTGGCGGCAACTGTTGGTACAGGAAATGTTGTGGGAGTTGCTACGGCATTAAAAACAGGTGGACCGGGTGCATTATTTTGGATGTGGATAGCTGCATTTTTTGGTATGGCGACAAAATATGCAGAATGTATGTTGGCAGTTAAATATCGTGAGATTGATTGTAATGGTAATATTAGTGGCGGACCTATGTATTATATTCAAAATGGTATGGGGAAAAAATGGCGATGGCTGGCAGTTATGTTTGCTGTTTTTGGTATGCTTGCCGGCATTATGGGAATAGGTACTATGACACAAGTTAATACTATTGCATCTGTTGTTAATCTTGGTATTGGTTATAATATGGTTACAGTAAATTGTATTGTTACTATTTGTGCAGGGATTATTATTTTTGGTGGAATACGTTTTGTTAGTAATGCTGCAGCAATGATTGTTCCTGTTATGGCTCTAATATATATTTTTTCAACAGTTGTTTTACTTGTAATGAATATAGATAAGATACCATCGGCTTTTGCCAGTATAATTTCAGATGCTTTTACTGGAACTGCTGCGACTGGTGGATTTTTAGGTTCTTCTGTAATGTTGGCAATGCGTAGTGGGATTGCCAGAGGCATTTTTTCTAATGAATCAGGATTGGGTTCTGCACCTATTGTTGCTGCTGCTGCAAAAACAAATTATGCTCCTGAACAAGGATTGGTATCTATGACAGGAACTTTTTTTGATACAATTATTGTATGTACTCTTACAGGTTTGTCTTTAGTTGTTACTGGGGTTTGGACGGGACCGTTAAAAGGTGTGGCAATAACAAATAGTGCTTTTTTGTCAGCATATCCTGATTGGGGAACATATATTTTGATGGTTTCTTTGTCTTTGTTTGCGTTTAGCAGTATTATTGGTTGGTCTTATTATTCTGAACGCTGTGCTGTTTATCTTTTTGGGACAAAATCTATTTTTTATTTTCGTTTGGCTTGGGTTTCAGCGGTGGGAGTTGCAGCTTTTTTGCAATTGGAAGAAATATGGTGTTTGGCTGATATAGTTAATGGTTTAATGGCCTTTCCTAATTTAGTGGGGGTTTTGTCATTGAGCCCAATTGTTATTAAAGAAACGAAGGAATATTTTGAACATTTGTATAAAAAAAATTTAATGTAATGTAGCATACATACGAATAGTATAGTTTAATTTTACGAAGTTATTTTAAAATAGACATAATTAAAAGAATAGATGGACTTTTATAAGCTCTATTTGCAGACACTAAAAAGTGCCTGCTTTTTTGTGTCATGAAGAATAACACTATGAATATATAATATGTACATAGTTTTTCTAAAAAAATAAGAGAGTTACGATTTCTCGAAACTCTCGTGCAGGTCTTTTTAACAATTTTTGAAATTAAAAAGCAAGAGAAAAGATTTGTTTGTTGATGTACACCTCTTTGCGTCCCCGACATTCGCAATAAATTGCGACATCAAATTCAGGGCAATTTATGAGAGCTTGGTCAATGGAACTGTTGGTATCACAGTTACGCAGGATGGCGGTAAAACGTAATACCAAAACCCCGCCTTTTCCTGCAGGGACAAGCATCGCTTCAAAATAATCATCGTCACGGAGCTTGTTGCTGTCATTAACCTTGGCAGAAATATGTAGTTTGTCATATTGTTCATCTGGAAGATAAACCCTTGTCCAAGCATCTAAAATGGTAAGTTCTTGTGAACCCATATTTTTGTAAGGAATGGTTATTTCAAATTCGCGCAAAAGATTTTTGTGCGGTGAATTGTCCTCCAAAAGTTTGATGTTACTGTGTTTGTCAGTTTCTAACTGTAATTTGGCATCGCCAAAAAATAAATCTAAAAGCATTTTTACCTCACATAATTTTTAATGATACAAATAGGAGTTTTTTGGCTGTCGTTGCCAAAGGGATTGTCTATCAAGATTTTGGCAACTAAATTGGCATTGACACCTTTACTTGTTCCCAAAATATGACTACGTTTTAAGTCATTGACATCCGCAATACAGGCACCAAATGCCCCAGTTGCCGTTTTGATTGTTTCACTGACTTCTACAGGATTGTTGGGCCCCGGTACGATGTGTTTGTCAAAGGGCGGCATTGTACCCGTCACATCATCAATCAGCCGTGCCTGATAACCTGCGGTACGGTAAAATACACCAGCTATACCTATACATTTTGCCAAAGTTCCCAAAATTACAGCGGCAAAAACACGCAACCCACCACTAAAATTTATCAGCATTTGCATGGAATATGGACTGGCGATACTGCCTTTGGCGGGGAAAAGACGGCTTAAGCATTTTGCCAAAAATTTTGGATGAATATCATCACATCGCAATGCCGTTCCTTGGGTAATGGAAACAACGCTTTCTGCCACACATATTACATCATTTTGGGTAATTTGGCCGCTGCCATATTTAATAATGGCATCAATGATGTTGTCATGATGTGTCAGTATGGGAGTTTTTATAGGTATAATTTCATAATTCATAAGGCAGATTATATCACTATTGAATTTATACTGGCAAGCATGTTATAATTACCATCGTCAATACGCCCGTAGCTCAGTGGATTAGAGCATCGGCCTCCGGAGCCGTGTGCGCAGGTTCGATTCCTGTCGGGCGTACCATTTTAAAAATTAAGGAAACAAATTTCTGTTAGTTGCAGACAGTTTTGTTTTTAATTTGCCAAATTTTATAAGAATGCGTTTTAAAAGTTACGTAACATTTAGCAAATGTTACGTAACTTTTACTTTGACTTTTTGCATTTTGTAAAATGCAAAACCAAATAATTTGGTTCAAAATTTATATTTTTGATAAAAACTTGGTTTTGACGTCAAAAACGGGATTTTGACGTCAAAACTACTAAAAAATTTGTTTTGAAAATACAAAAATTTATAAAAATGTGTTTATAAAAGGTCTTGTCAAGAATTATGTGTAAACATTTTCTTTAAAATTTAATTCACCGCCATATACTTCATCAAAAAGCTGATTAATTTCTATACTTGTTTCTTCAAAAGGGACGGCGGACTTAAAATATTGTTCTTCATTGTACTTTTCATATAATGCACAGACAAACCTTTCCATTGAGTTTTCATTCGGAAACATTTCCTTTTTTCTTGTTTGCCGTTTCAAAAGATTGTTCAGTCCTTCCAACGCATTTGTTGTATAAAAACTTTTTCTTATCCGTTCCGGCAATGTCATAAAGGCAAAAAGTTCTTCCGGATCATACATTTTCTCCAATAATTTCGGATATTTTGTATACCATTTGTTGAGGTATGTTACCATTCTCTCTGTGGCTTGTTCCTTGTCATCCGCCGTATATATCATTTTCACTTCTTCTGCCATAATCGCCCAGTCAGCTTTGCGGACATACGCCCTTATGTTTCTGCTTACATGTACCCAACAGCACTGGTGTTTTGCTTTTGGAAATACTTCATTGCATGTCATTCCCAAATGCCCGAATCCATCCGTAACAAACAGCAGGACTTCTTTCACTCCCCGTTCTTTTATGTTTTCCAGTAATTGTCTGTAGATGCTGTTGTTTTCGTTGGCGGCTACGGCATAATCCAGGACTTCTTTTCTTCCGTCAGGTGTAATTCCCAAAAGTACATGCAATGCTTCCTTCTGTACTATATTTCGTTTTAACGGGATATAGGTTGCATCACAATAAATCGCTATATATCTTTTATTCAGTTGCCTTTTATGGAATTTGTTCACCTCTTTCTGTAAGACTTGCGTTATATTGGAAACGGACTGTGGGGAATAGAAAAAGCCATAGGTCTTTTTTATGAAATTTGAAATTTCCCTGGTTGTGGAGCCTTGTTTGAACATTTGAATTATTTCGTTACCTAAATCGTAACAGATTCTCTGATAGGGACTGAAAAGTTTGTTGGAAAACTCTCCGTTACGGTCGCGGGGGATGTTAAGCACCAGTTTCCCGAAAACACTTTTGACAGTACGTTCGTAATATCCGTTTCTGGAATTGCCGGAATTATAACCTTTGGGGTCATATTTGGCATATTTCAAAAACTCGGTAGGTTCTGTTTCAAGAAGCAGGTTGAGGCCACGTTGGACTTCCTGACGTAAAATTTCAGTAATTGAAACACCGTTATTGATAATATTGAAGGGATTTGTGATATAATTATTCATAAGAGAACCTTCCTTTCTTTATTGGTTTTGTGGTGTTAACTAAATCTTAAAGAAGCTTGGTTCTCTTTTCAATTTGTTTTTTAGAGTTTACACATAATACCTTAAATTGTCAAAACAAGTGCAACACAATAGAATAATAAACCTCATACGGAGTCCTGTAATTCAAACACTTACGCGGACGGAGATTTAGTTCATTAAACTTTGACTGAATATATTCTTCTGATAAATTCGTAATGTCTTCACCTTTAGGAAAATATTCCCTGAGCAGACCGTTTGTGTTTTCGTTTGTACCACGCTGCCACGGCTGTTGGGGCGGC
>JAGHTS010000059.1 GCA_018065225.1 Candidatus Phascolarctobacterium caballi | reverse complement strand
CAATTCCGCCTGCAGTTGTTCTTCGTCCCATGTTGCGTATGCCGCCACCTG
Organism: Candidatus Phascolarctobacterium caballi; assembly: GCA_018065225.1. GTDB lineage: Bacteria > Bacillota > Negativicutes > Acidaminococcales > Acidaminococcaceae > Phascolarctobacterium_B > Phascolarctobacterium_B caballi. The sequence continues at coordinate 40,081 of JAGHTS010000059.1, read as the reverse complement.
ATTATCTGCTATCCGGTAAGCCCTGATTTGCTCTTCGGTCAAATCGGTCACTATCACGCAGGGTAATTCTTTTAGTCCTAATTTCTTTGCCGCAATTACACGTGCATGACCGCAAACTATGATATTGTCCTTATCCACTACCAACGGAATCCTGAACCCGAATTGTTTGATTGACTTAATCAATGCTTTTACCGATTTGTCAACCTTTCGGGGGTTGTTGGCATACTCTTTTATTTCTTCAATCTTTAATATTTTAATTTTCATGGTTACACCTCAAACTTTTTGCCGCATTTCGGGCATTTGCATTCATACTCATTCTTTTCCGGCTTTGTCTTTGGCTCCGGTGGTGTAAGGTCTATTTTCTCAAACCCAAATTCCTTTTCCATGTCCAGCCCGGTAATTGCCTGTAGTTCCGTTTGAAGTTTTTCCCAATCCCATGTGGACTGCTCGCCTACTTTGTTGTCCACTAACCTGAAGGCCTTAATTTGCTCTTCAGTCATATCTTCGGCCATAACACACGGTATTTTCTTCAGCCCTAATATTTTGGCCGCCTCATACCTTGTATGTCCGCTGATTATTACCCCATCCTTATCTATCAGAATAGGGTTATTGAACCCAAACCGCCTAATGCTACTTGCCACATATTCAATGGCATTGGCATTATGCCGGGGGTTGTTTTTATATGGGTATATCTTCCCAATTGCCTTGTTTATAACTTTCATAAGCCCTCACTTTCCAAACTTTTTCCCAGTGGCCATATTCACGGCTTGCTTGCCAGTGAAGTTCTGCCACCTTCTGATAATCACGTCAGCATAATGGGGGTCAATCTCCATCATAAGGCAATTTCTCCCCAATTGCTCTGCCGCAATCATTGTTGTTCCACTTCCACCGAAGGTGTCCAGTATGGTCTGTTTTGGTTTGGTGCTGTTTTTGATTTCCCGGGCAATGAGTTCCACCGGCTTCATTGTCGGGTGTTCTGCACTGCGGACTGGTTTATCATAACTTAACACCGTACTGTCTAATGCCTTTATAGTATTAAGCAAGTCAATTAATTCCGCTTTGGTATAATCTTTTAGCTCTTTTTCATTTGTTTTCTCCAATATTGTCGCATTTATACGTTCGTTTATAAAGTAATGCCCCGCTCCAGATTTCCACCCATACAAGCAGGGTTCATGTTGCCATTGATAATCTTGTCGCCCAAGAGTGAAGTGATTTTTCTTCCAAATCAGTATTTGTTTTAGTTCCCACCCCACTGTGGCCACCGCCGCACGGAACGGGTTGCCGTTTAGGTCTGCGTGCCAAATATAAAATGCACCGCCCGACTTCAGCACCGCATCCGCCGCCTTGAATGAATCAACCAAAAATGCCAAAAACGCTGCCGATTCCATATTGTCATTTTCTATGGTTCCGGCTGTTCCTTTGGTGTAATTCACATTGTAGGGTGGGTCGGTCAGGAACAAGTCCACCGTCTTACCCTTGCACAATGTCTCTACGTCTTTTTTGTTGGTGGCATCTCCCACCATAAGAATATGCTCACCCATCCGCCACAGTTCCCCTGTTTTGGATTTTGTCTTTGCCTGAACAGCCGGAGGAATATCCTGTACGATTTCCTTTTTTCCAGCATCCAATATCATGGCCACCTCTTCTTGTGTCCACCCTATTGGGTTGTCCAGTTCTTTAAGCAAATCTTTGAGAATGTCGTCATTCCATTCTGCAAGTTCGGCTGTTCGGTTATCAGCCAAAGCCAAACGGGTGAATTGTTCGTCCGTCAGTTCTTTAATGACCGCATCGCCTTCAGTCATACCTAACCGCAGCATAGCCGCCAACATTCCATTCCCGACACAAACCCTGTTTGTTCCTTTTTGGACAACAAAGGGTCTGTACTGGCCATGTTCTTCAAGCGATTTCATTATCTCGATAATGTTTCGCTCGCTGTGCGACCGGGCGTTCCGATTGTCCGGGACGAGGTCACACAATTTCACTTTTTCAATTTTCATTTTTACCTCTTGCCTTGTAAAAAACCAATATAAAACCGCAGAAAAGGCACTTGTGGTTGCGGAACCAAAGTTCCTCTCTACGGTTTTTGTTCAGTATAAATAATATCACTTACCTATACTGACATTCAATGACATTTAGTGACATCTTTTTATTTTTTTTATCGCTTTTAGGTTTATCCTTATTACTTGTCTTTCAGAATATCCTATTGCTGTTGCAATTTTGTCAAATGGCATAAAATCAATGAATCGCATCTGTAGAACTGTGGTCTGTACTGGGTCTGTCAGTTTAGCAATAACGGTTAATGCCCTCGCCTCTGCCATTTTCCACGCCTCTTTTGCCTTATCCATCGCCCTCACTGTGTCAACGTATTCCGCCTGAGTATATTCTATCGTGTTGACATTAGTGGGGGAGCCGCTTTTTTCGCCCCCCATGCTACCGGCAGGATATTCAAGTTTGGCTCTTATAACCTCAACCTTCAATGTCCACCGTTGATATGCCAACCTTTTGGCTTTAACTTCGTACAGTGCTTTGATATTATCCATCATACCTCCACAAAAATCATTTCCGGGTATTTCTTAAGCAACAATTTCTTTTTGAGTTTATAGACGTCAGTCCGCATTCCCTTCACGTCCACAACCTCAACACGGTCTTTATATTCCACCACAAAATCTGCCACGTAGTAAATCGGTCTTACCTTTTCTCCGTTCCGTGTGTACCCCTCTTGCAGTTCAAACTTGACCTGTCTTCGGAATCCCTTAATTACCTTCCCCTTCAATAGCATTCTCAGTTGGCAGTAATAGTTCGCCTCTTTTCTGCTGTCAAAAGTAATGCCGTCAATGGTCGTTTTTCGTGAATGGTATTTATTGCCAAACATTTATAAATTTCTCCCGTTCTTCATCGTCCTTAAATAGAATGTTCAAATTGCCATCAATGACCAACCTGTTATTTTCCACCTTTCTCATGGTGGCCACGTTCCGTACATTGATTACCCTGTCATAATCTGACCTATTTCCAATTTGGCAATAGTTCGTGAACTGACCGCCGCTTTTTAGGTACACTATCGGTTGTTCCATGAACTGGTCAACCGTCCATCCACAACCAAAGCCAAGCCCCATAAGCAATACCCCTTTAATAATTAAGTTAATCACATTCCACCTCTTCAATCTCTGCATAACAATCGTGGCAATCTGCATACTCGTCCGCAGCACATTCTGCGTCCCCATATTCTTTGTGTCTTTCAGCACAACTCTTTTTTGCGGTGAGCGTTCCATACCTTGTCAGATATTTCCCGTCAATTTTTACAACATACTTTATCATTTTGCACCCCCTCTATTTCCCCTAATCTGATTCCTGATTTATTGACCGCCTCTCTCGCTTTTTCAGCCCATCTTCTTACTTGTTCTCTAAGCTCTTCGTTTTCGTCTAATAATCGGTTAATATCCTCAATCAATTCCATATCCTTTTCTTGCCGTGCATTTTTTATAAATTCTTTTAGAATGATTGTAACAATCGTTCCTAAACAAAATATCACGGCTCCACCACCAATTATCGCAAAAATTTGAATAATTATCGGATTATCCACAAACCGCATTCTGCACCCCCTCAATAAGTCACGCTTGCGGTCAGCACCGCCGCAGCCACCCAGTAAATAACTTGCCTAATGTTCCCGTGATACCCCCACACCACCGCTGAGCATAAGTCAAGCAATATCATTACTGTTGGAAAAAACTTTGGATTTATTCTCATTCCTTCCAATCCTTTTCTTCCACAATGTTGCTTTCAAAATCGGTAATCAAGCAACCATCGTCATACCTGATACAGTAGCAATTTTCCTTTGCCAGCGTGTTATAACTTCTTGCCACTATTACCCCATTTTTGGACATTTTCGGGTCATCGTCCAAACTGATAACACCTTTTTTGCCGATTTCATACTTAAACTTATTTTCCATTTTCCTTCCTCCACTTTCTTCCTCTTAAAATATTTGCCTCGTGTCGGCAAATGTCGCTACAGTATTTGCGACCACCTTTTGTCAGATAAAATAATTTCCCACATATAGGGCAAACCTTGCCTTTGCCTGTTGATTCCTTTGCTCTACCAAACTTAAATTGTTTGGTGCTTTCTTCATATTCAGCATTCCTTTGTTCCGCAATTCCTAAATATTCTTCGCATACCAAAGTACAGCCGGAATAACCATCACACCCTTTACAACATTTTTTTGTTTTCACTGCTATCCTTATCCTCATACCTATCACAAATACACTCTCTGGGCGATGGCGTGCCAAAAAATCCATCAGTTATTAGTTTTGCCATTCCTTCTGTCCCGTCAAGATTACATAAATTACATTCCAGCACATGATGTACGTTATCTTTATACCCGTCAAAGAAATTTTTACAGGTAGTGCAATTTGCCATTACACGAAAATTGTTCGTTTTCTTAAACTCATCTACTAATCTTTGCGAACATTTCTTTTCGTGCTCTTCAATCACTGCACTGTCTTGGCATTCCAAATCACAATATTCACATTTATACCATTCTCTTATGATTTTTTTCACATTTCCACCTCACATTCCATATGTCTGCCATTTCCATAATTAGCTATAGTACAGGTAAAACCGCGAATATAATTATCAGAAGAATCCCTTTTTATGAATCGTTCAAAGTCATCTAAAGACCGCCCAGTAAGTTTTATTGTAAAATCTACCGTTCGCACTTTTTCCACTGTATTTTTTAGTTTTTGAAACAGCTGTTCCATCGTTCGTATTTCTTCTATTTTTTCGCCACTATTCCACGCTTCAACCGCATTCTCCGTCCCACTGTACCACTCAGTTGACTCCCCACATTTGGAGCATCGAACTCTTGCCTCAGGTGCATCTATTGCATCAATAAAGTCTATTTCTTCGCTACCACAACGTTGGCATTCCCTCAGTCGCCACTCTCTTCCGTGCTTTTTAACAGTAATCACAACGTATTCCCCCTTCCCATCGCCTCTCTAATCAAAGTTTTGTAATTCTCGCAGCGTTCTTTCAGCTTTTCATTTTCTTTTTCCAACTCTTCTATTCGCTTATTAGGTTTGCTATCAACACTTACCAATGTATCGCCGACGAACACTAATTTAATCCCGTGTCCGTCCAGAACCCGTTGTAAATAATAATTTCGTTTTTGCAATTTTTGAATTTTCTCTTGTTCCTCGTTAAGATATTTAACCAACTCTACCTTTTCTTTCTGCAAATCAAGAATTGTTTGCTTTAACCCTGCCGTCGCCGCATTAACTCTGTCCGCAATCATTCCTTCAATATACTCGCTAATGTTTATTTCCATCCCTCAATCACCACCTTTACTCTTGTATTCCGCACTATTTGAATTTGCAAATCACGAATAGCGTCCAACACCATAGGCGGAATAAACAGTTTGCAGTATTCCTCTATTTCTTCAAATCCACACTCTTTATTCATTTTGTCAAAGTCATTGCCATTTTTACCCCTCAACTTCCCGTACGCCTTTAAGCGTTACTATCATATAACCTTCTTGCATTCCCTCTGTTTCTCCTTTTTGACGACAATAGCCGCATTCGCCAAGTACAAAGCAACTTATTTTTTGAGCTCCACCTTTGTTTTTGTAAATCCACAGCGTATCGCCACCATTAACCCCCTTTGCTATCGGGAGAATCAGGAAAGGTTGAAAGCCATTTTTTATGCGGTCGTATGTTCTTTGGGAAACATCTATTCTTACCACTTGTCTTGCACTCATTTCCAACCCTCCACCCTTGCGTTCATTCTTATTTTGGTATGCCCCCATTCCGCAATGTTCCGTAAGTACAACCCTTTCAAATATTTTTCCTTTTGTTTCCAGCGGTTTTTTGTGACCGCAAATGTACACTGCCATTCCATTGAATTGTTATCGCTACGGAATGTATCCAGCACCACTCTTTTACCTCGATTTCCCCATATAATATCTCCCTGCTTAACCGGGCATTCGTCAATGTTTATCATTTTTCTTTCTCCAATTTCTTTTTCCAATCCAGCAAATCCTTTCTTGTTGCCTTTTCTTTAACTATGTAGCATCTGCCTTCCACTACCACAAACAAATCTCCCAACGGGGTCAATTCAAGCCCCGTTATTTTTTCAAATTTAATAAAAGCATCTTCCCGAATTTCAACCCATTTGCTCATTTCTTTTCTCCTTTCTAAAATAACGCCCTTTGATTTTTTAGCCAGTATTCAACCGGCATATAGTTTTTAATGATTTTCATTGCCCGGCTTTTTTCCTGCTTTACCCATTCCATCATTTTGATTTCGTTTTCAGCAGTTTTTTCCAACCGTGTATATCCACCGCCGGACTGATTATTGATTATGAACTCCCCGTCCTTCCGGAGCAGTTCTATTGTCTTACGCATAATTCGGTCGCTTAATCCTGTTGCCCTGCTTAATTCCCCTCTGCTAATTCTTTGGTTATAAGGCATAGAATTAATTAACCGGATGCAGTTATTTGTTTCTTCTACCGTCTTAATCATTTTCCCACCTCTCAATGCCTGCAACAGATTGGACAATCAATTTTCACTGGCATATCAGCCCGTCCGCCTATGTATCTTACCGCTTCACCCGTTCCGTTGCACTCAGGGCAGTTAGGGTCAATATGTTTGTACCCCTTGTCGCCCGGTTCAATTTGCCTTTCTTTCTTCTTCCCCTTATGACCCCGTGCAATTGCCGCCATGTATTTATAATTTCTGATATTCATTGCCGCCGCCTCTTCTATGGCATCCATCACCGTTTTGTCGCCAACCTCTTCAACCAATGCTTTGATTCTTTTCTCTATGGCAGGTGTTGGCTTGCCAATATTTTTTTCGTATTCTTCCATAACAACGGTGGTGGCGGTGGTGGTCTTATCTTTATTATTTATATCAAGTTGATTACTGGAATTATCAGTATTGCTTAAGTATCTATTTTTACAATCTTGGCTTACTTTATAAGTGTCACTACTATTACCACCACCACTATATATCTTACCTCTAATCTCTAATCTCTTGGCTACATTGTAGCCCGATTGTAGCCCGTCTGTAGCACTTATCTTTTCCCGATATTCTCTCATTCTTTGTGCTTTTCCTGTTTCACTGCCGATTAACTTATTCACCTCTGCCATGTGAATTGTGGCATCGTCAAGCACCTCTATCATTTTTAGGTCAGTAAAGATTTTCATTGCTGACCGTACCACGTCAATATTGGTGTCTGTCAATATGCTCAGCATCTGCTCATTGTAAGGGACTGTGTCGCTAAACCGTAAATCCCCTTCATGGCTCACACTTTCAACAAGCAATTTTAAGTAGAACAAGACATAGTCCTTACCATTTGGCATTCCTTCAACAATTTTTATTTCATGTTTTTTGAAAAAATCTTTGTGAAGTTTCAACCAGTAGAATCTCTTGGTATCATTCGCCGCCATCTTTTCCCCACCTTTCAATCAGTAAATCCCTGTCTTCGGGACTTATATATATACACCCTTGCTCTTTGGCATCTTCTATAATGCCGTCAAGCAAACGGCTGAACTCTGCCGTGTTGTAAGTGCTACTGCCAAGATACACCGCCAACGTAACCGCATCTTGTCTGTTACCCGTTACAATTGGTTCCCTGTCAACCACCTCAACGAACTTGAACGCTTTCTCGTATATTGGTATGCTCTCAGGAAGAGCAGGAATGTAATGCCTTACACCATATTTCCGTAACTCTTCAATGTATAGTTCCTCGGCTGTGGTATGTAGTTTAATTGCCAACTCGTTCAGCATTGCCCACATACAGGCGTTTGCATTCAATGACCTTTTCTTTTTTTCCGGCTCAATCTTTACTACCAATCTTTTACCTTTGTTAAGGGCTTGTCCCAAATCGTTTGCCTGCTCAATATGACCTGCCGGCAGTATTATCTGGATAAGACCGTTGAAGAAGTTAATTTGATTTGTAGTAATCAGCATATATATTCCTCAAATAATCAACTATTATCTTTTTCCACTGTAAGCTGCGGTTCGGGTCATTGTGTCTGATGTTGTGGCATTCTACGCATAAAGCCACACCAGTTTCTATTCTGTCGGTCTTATTACTTCCCGGCGGCTCATGATGTCTGTGCTGTGCCTTTTTCCCACACACAACACAGCAATAGTGGTCTCTTTCGAATATTGCCTTGCGTAGGGCAATTTGCTGCCCCACGCTAAGCTTTATTTTCTTTTTTTTCGGTATCGCTCTTAACTCTGCCATTCTGCCCCAAAACTCATCTTTCCCAAAGCTGCGATTTCGTCTTTAACTTCTGCGTATTTCTCGCATTTATAAGCCCATTCCATTTGTGCTTTATTCATATGTGCGACAGCCAACCATGAACCGTCTTTTAATGACTTAACCATAAGTTTCCCGTCTGTATGGGTTGTATATGGGGCTGTAATTGTTTGTTTTTTCTCATACGGTGGATTTTGTATGGTTGTGCTTTTACTTGTGTCCTGCGTTGAATTAGGGGGGTTATTCCACGTTTGCCGTTCGTACTTGTTATCAAATTTTCCCTGATAAACATCCGCCGCCACTCCTAAATATCTCATTGCGTTGCCCAAAGCGTCAGTCAAGCACATTTTGTATGCTTCGTCATTAGGAACAAGACCATTCTTATTTTTTTCAACAATCATGTCTCCGCCATATGCATATATCGGTTCTGACCATTCACCTTCAGCGGACTTGACCTGCAGTGATATTTGCATATAAACCAACCTTTGACCTTCGGGGCACTGCTCCACTTTGGTGTCAAGAACATTGAACTTCCAGCCCACACCACACAAGCCAAAGGTTTCTGTCATTACCTGAATTCGCCATTGGGGGTCAATGTTGGTTTTGCCCTTCAATGTTCCGATTTCAATTTTTCTAAGTGCATTTGTAGGCGGGGTTTTCATTTTGTTGTAAATTTCTATTGCGCCCATTATCATTTCACCACCATATTAATTCTCTCTTCCAGTACTACACCCGGAACGGTGCCGCCATTCTTTAACACGTCCATCAGTGCCACCTTTGAAATATCTTTCTCTGTTTGGTCTTTAAAATATTGCTCCGGCACTTTCCGCCAATCGGTAAAGACGATCGCACGGCTTTGCCGGTAAGTAACTTTGAATTTACCACTTTTAAATTCTTCGCCGTTCAGGCAATCCTTGACATATTCTTTGAGCCATTTTGCACGGCTGGCATAGTGTTTTTTTAATGCCGTGAGCCGTTCAATCTCCAAATCAATCCCCGCTGCATCGGTTTCATACTGCCGCATAACCATTAAGCAGTTGTCAACCTTTTCTGCCTTTTCCAACTTCAACGCATCCAGTGCGTCAGGCGTGAATACCTCGCCTGTTTCCGTGCTCACAAACACTTTGCCGTCTTGGATTATTGCATCCAATTCATTACAAATTTCATAAAGTTTAGCCATTTTCCTTTTTCCTTTCTTTTGGCTCATAAAAGCCCATATTTTGTAATATCTAAAATTATTGCCGGTATGCTGTCTAATGTTACGTTGACATTTTTGTCAATGTATTGCCCTGTTATCGGGTCAAAATAAGTTACCGTAACATATTCACGACGATTGCCTTCGGTGTTGTAGTGATATTTTAGCGAGACAACATCGCTAATTTTGTGTTCCTTCAAAAACACTCCGAAATCACGGACAAACGCCGATTTTTTGTTATAAACTTCTTGTGTTTCTCTGTCCATTTCACCCTGCCTTTCTTAAATCAACGACGAAGCAACCATCCGAAGTTATATAGTTGTCGTCCATAATCTGCCAATCCCCATATTCACCTATCAGCCGCTCTGTTACTGTGGTGTAGCAGTCGTAATCTTCACCATAACCGAAATCGCTATCGCTATAATGTTCTTCGGTTATCTTATTTCCGTTGACCGCCCTAATTGTTATTGAATGTACACCGCAGTCGTCAAGGTTAAGGATTTGGCAAAATTCTTTAACCGTCATGGTTACCACCAATAAAATAATGTCAGCACTTCGGCAACTATCACGACCGCCATTAATCTGTGATACCGTTTCTCTGCAATATCTTCATGCGTTGGTTTGGGTGAAAAACCTATAACATTAACACCCACATTCGCATAAGATTGCATTAGTCCGGTTAACAATGCCTCTGTGTTGACATTTCTTCGCAATTTTGTTATCATATAAATATCCTTTCTGGGCATAATTGCCCTTAAATTAGCACGTTTGCCGACGTGCTTTTTTTATTGCTTTTTTTGGCTTGCTTTGATTTCGCGGTAAGTTTTGCGTGCTTGGGTCGGTGATATAACCTCATGCACTCTTGCCATTTCCGCAACACGGTTGTCCAATGACACGCGGTGAATAAGAACCTTCTGCCGCTTATCGGTTATGACATAGTCCAGATTCCCATTAATCACCTCACCTTTAATTACGTCAACGCTCAATCCTGAATACTCGCTTGCATCTTGCACACTCAGCAATAATGGTTGCATTTCTACTCCTTTCTGCCCCCGCCGCCCAACATAGTTAAGTTTTAAGCCACTCATCAGAACCTATTGCCTTGCTACGCCACGTTGGGGGCTTTATTCATACGGGCTTTGCCCGGTATGTGCTTTTTAAGTAAATATGAATGCTTTGCTGTGGAACGTAATAACCTTTTTACAAATTCTTTCGCCCACTTCAAATGCAAACATTGCCATGTCGTTTGGGTGTTCCCATGCGTCCAACTTACCGCTGAACAATACTTCATCGTCAGTAAATATTGTTATTTCTTCAAGCGGATATTGTGTCTTTAAGCCCCTTATGACATTTTTAACTTTTTTGATTTTTTCCATTTTCTCACCCCTTCCGGTATGTGCTTTTTTTCTCAACGCTTTTGTGCTTTATTATCCGTTTTGCGTTGTGTAATTGTATTATATCCGTTTCTCGTAGAATGTCAATACTTTTTTTAATTTTTTTGTTGTTTTTTTATTTTTTTCTTGATATAATCACGCCTACATTCCGTTTTGTGGATAGGAGGTATATATGACTAACCTTGAAAAAATACGAAAAGAAAAAGGATTATCCCAAATAGAAGTAGCCCGTCATTTGGGAGTTCCGCAAAACACTATTTCACGATGGGAGCGTGGTATTCATTATCCAAAAAAAGACCGCCTTATCCAATTGGCGGATTTTTATGGGGTGACTGTTGACGCTCTTATTAATAACAATTTACCCGTCGCACCGGCTCGCACTCGTATTCCCGTTCTTGGGACCGTCGCCGCCGGCATTCCCATAACCGCAGAAGAGAACATTATTGACTGGGAAGAGATTTCGTCCAATGTGGCAATGGAAGGAGATTTCTTTGCCCTGCAAATCACCGGCGACAGTATGTTGCCTTACATTGCCCCGGGGGATATTGTTATCGTTAAGCAGACGCCTGTTGTCCGTTCCGGTGCTGTTGCCATTGTTTTAGTTAATGGAGATGAGGGGACTTGTAAAAAAGTATTTTTCCGCGACAATGGAATTGAACTCCGGGCATATAACACCGATGTTTTCCCGCCCAAGTTATATACCCGTAAAGAAGTTATGACCTTGCCTGTTACAATATGTGGCGAAGTTGTTGAAGTGAGAAAGAAGGTTTTGCCATGAATAAGCCGAAAATAAAAAAGCGCCCTGACGGGCGGTTTGAAAGAAAAATTACTTTGTATGACGGAATTACAGGGGAAGCGTTCAGCAAGCATGTGTACGCAGATACGCAAGTGGAGTTGACTGAAAAAATCAATAAGTTAATGCTAAAATATTCAGGGTTGTCCCGTAATGTATATTCTGTGGGTTCGTTCATTGACTACTACATGAAAGCACGGCGGGAGAATGACCCGGGCACTTCTACCCTTGACACTTACGATTGCCTAATCAAGAATTATATTGCCGGAACTAATTTTTCCAGAATGAAAATGGACACCGTCAATGTTCCTGCAAGTCGTCAATTTTTGTTATCTTTTAAGCCGAAAGCGGCGGTTGACGGCAGGCGGACAAAGCAGATGCTCTATGTGTTTTTAAAAGCGGTTTTCCATCAAGCATGGAAAGAAAAGGTTATAAAAGAAAATCCTTTTGACTTCATCGATAAACCTAAGTATGAAAGCAAAGAACGGTTGACCCTTACCAAAGAGGAATTTGATATTTTGTTGGATGCAATTCCCAGCCAGCAAATGAAAAGAATTTTCCGCTTTGCCCGGAACACAGGAATGCGACGCGGCGAAATCTGCGGTCTGCAAATAAAGGACTTGCGCTTGGACGAAAATTATATTGTAGTAGAACGTGGCATTAAGGTTTATAATGGTCAATGGATTGTCGGTTCATTGAAAACCAAAAGCTCTATCCGTGCAATCGCCATCCCCCCTGTTATGAAAAAATTATTACAAGAGCAGATTTCTTTTAATAAAGAAAAAAATAAAAAAATAAATCCTGATTCATTTGTGTTTCAATCTCGCACAGGCGGTTTTCTTATGCCCAATTCGTTAAGCCGTGCTTTTTGCGATGCACGTAAAGTATTAGGTTTCCCGGACGAAATGACCTTTCATTCCCTGCGTGCTACTGTGGCAACTTATTTAGCGGAGAATGACATTAACCCAAAAAAAATACAGGCGAAACTCGGTCATTCCACCGTCGCCATGACATTAAATAAATACGTTAAGCACACCCCCGAAATGGACAAAAGTACACTTGACTTGTTGAATAAATTATAGGTCTTCCAATTCCACCGCACGGTTAAGCCATTTTTTTGCAAAATTTTGACTATCAGTCAAGCGGTATCGTTGACGACTTTTCCGACGACCTTTTGGCTTCAAAAAGATGCAAAAAACAAAAATATTTAATCAAATCAAAAATAAAAAAATGGCTCAATAATGCGGTTTTCCGCACCATTAAGCCATTTTCCAAAATTCCAATTTTATATCTCAAAATCAAGCGGTGTAACAACCGTGCCGGTTCGACTCCGGCCTCCGGCACCACAGAACAATCAAGGTTTAGAGGGTTTTGGATAAATTCCAAAGCCCTCTAAATTTTTGTTCTGACGACCTGTTTGACGACCTTTTATTTTCTAATTAAAAAGAAAAGCCGAGCAGTACACCCGACCTTTCTATACCAACAAGGCAATTGGCAACCCTAAAAAGGGTGCTTTTATTATACCTCTTTTTCTTTTGGTCGTCAAGTATTGTTATCTTTTAATCGATACCGCCGCTAAAGCCCCAAAAACAAGCAATACCCTCTGCAGTTTCAACTCGTTAATTTTCCGGTGCTGGCTGGCGGCGAACTTGTCGAAGTCCATCGATAAGTTCTTCAATGACTCTTCCTGATTCGCTGACTGCTTGTGCAGCTGTTCCAATTGAACCTGTAATTGACTGTTGATTGCTTTGAGCTGAATTAATTTGTTTTCTAACTTCGTCAGCTGAGCGTCCGTCACTATGTATTCCTGCCCAATAGCCAGCGGCAAAAACGAGAACTGCAGCAAGCAGAATAACAATAAAATTCTTACCATTATTCATCCCCTCATACCCCAATCACGTAGTACAGGAACAATCCGCAGAGAATAAGGATTATAATGCAATATACAACTCGGTATTTCTTCCAGTTAATCAGCCGCCCAAATTCCTTAAAGCATTCCGCAATAAAACCCCACTGAAATATCCCGTCATTCCAAAGTTGCTTAAACATAATAGATAAATTATTATCCAGTCGTTCACGCTTAAAAGCCAAATCTCTTTTGAAGTTTTGAATAAACTCTTCCAAATCTTTAATTGCCTCAGCAACCACGGTATCACGTGTTCTTTTCCAATCCTTATCAGAAGGTGGTAATGGTTCCCCCCTCTTGATATAGTGGCAATAAATATACGCCACCAGCACCGCTACGACCAAAAACAAAAACACACCTACTTGATTTAATGGGTTCAAATTTAACATTTTTCATTCTCCTTTCATTTTATCGCTCTGGCAATTGCCTCTGCGATTTCTTTTTGATGATTCAACAATAAATTCACGTCATGGCTGTTGCGAATAAAACCGATTTCAACCAACACACTGGTTGCGGTGGTATCTCTTACGAAAGATTGTCCGTCTCCGTGTTTGACACCACGGTTGGCAAACCCCAACCTTACCAGCTCTGTTTGAATATCTGCTGCAAGTGCAAGCCCTTTTTCATTCGTGCTGTAATAAAAGGTTTCCGTGCCTTCGGCATCTTCGTCAGCTCCCTGCCATGCGTTGCAATGCAAGCTTATATTCACGTCTGTATGCTGAGCATTCAGGAACCCCACAACACTATCTTTATAATTGAAATAAGGTGCCTCGCCTCTCAAATTGTCTTGCTGAATAAATACAACCTCATGGCCTTTTTGCTGAAGGATTTCCTGCAACAAAATTCCAATCTGCAAGACGATGTGTCCTTCGTCAACACCCTTTGCCGGGTTGACCGCCCCGACATGACCCCCGGTATCATGTCCGGGATTAATCCCAATTTTCATTTTCATTCTCCTTTCTCCAATAAAAAAGCCGCATCAGTTGATACGGCTTATAACCTATTTTACCTTGTTTATTGCCTTTCTCAGTTCGTGCAGGTTCTTGTGGGTATAAACACCTTTGGTTATTCCCTTCACGCTGTGGCCAAGTATCTTTTTGGTAGCAACTTCATTTGCTCCGGCATCGTCCAGCCATGTTGCCAAAGTATGGCGGCATTCATGGGGGCTGTGGTGGCAATGGCTTATTTTCATTACCCTGTCAAAAAGAGCTTTGAACCGCTGATATGTTACCGGTTCCCCGTTCTCGCTTATCAGGGTTGAGCCCTCTTGTTCATACCACCATTGATAATAAGGTAATAATTTTTTATGAATGGGAACAATCCTGTTTCGCCCTGATTCAGTTTTGCTTTCCCGGACAATAAAGAATTTTTGCCCCAATTTTACGTCTGTTTTCTTTATGCTCAAAAATTCCCCTGCCCTGCATCCATTGTAGCAAAGCATAACAACACACTTTGCCCACCGTGCCAACGCTCCATCCCCTTCAGCTAATGCAATAACCCTGTTGAGCTGCCGCCGGTTAAAAGGTTTCTTGGGGTGCAATACCACCCTTTTGCAAATCTCCACCCACTGGGAATAGTCCACGTCCACAATCTCATACTTAATTGCGTAGCCATAGACATTGTGGAATAAAGACCGGCATTTCCTTTGGCTTGCGTACCCTATCTTTTGGGCATCCATTTGGGAAATTACCTTTTGCAGGTCTGATAATTTAATTTCACATAAGGGCTTATTAAAAAGTAATTCGCAATGCCTTAGTGCCGCCTCATAATTCTTGACACTGTTTTCCGCAAGGTCGCCATATTTTTCTGCCGCCATTTGCCGGTACACCTCAATAAAGGTCATTCTCTTAATGCCAATGGCACTATGGCTCTTTTGGGAATTGATAAGGTACGCAATGGCAAGTTCGTAAGTTTCGAAACTTCCGGCATAAATCTGTTTGCCCGACATCCACTTTCTAACCGCAAAAGGTTTTCTCCGGTTTCCGCTTAATTTAGTAACACTTCCAAAGCCGTTCGGTAACTTCATTTTTACCACCTCCGGTAATATTGTGTTACTAACCTGTTACTAATTCAAGAATTGTTTTCCTTTTAACCCACGCATTTATCACTTTTTAACGTGTTACTAATTTGTTACTAATTAAATTAACGCATTAAAAATCCCTTTAACCATTGATTTCAAGCCATTTTTCGAAAGTTAAAGGGTCTTCTTCCCACCAGTTACCGCCCAAATTGTTTGGATAATCCCTCAGGTACTGCATATACTGCAAAACCGCTCTGTATGTGGTTTCTGTGTCATTTGTGGGAATGCCCAAAGCCAACTGGTCTTTGTACCTGTCAACCCGCCATTCAATACCATTCAGGTAGTTATCTCTGACCCCCCGTCTTTGACTTTGCAGTTCTTCAACACTCGGTGCAGGAATGGCTACAATCTCATAATAATTCCCTTTGTCTTCAATGGTGGCATTATGCCCCATCGCCCACTTTCTCGCCTCTAACCACTGATTTTGTGGACAGGGTTTAGGCAATTTTGTTCCAATACTCATTTTTTATTCTCCTTTCGGCTTTTAGCCAAATTTCAAGCGACTTTCTAAATCGACTGAAATTTGATTAAGAGCAGGGTGGGTACAGACCTGTCATTGGACGTACATATTACACGTTGACTTTTCTTGTCCCGTTCTCCAATAATAATTATTCTTTGCTGTTTTGTTACTCTATAGAAAACGGTTGGAGCGGAAGTATGACTTCTGTTAATTGGGTGCCGCAAAAACGAACCGGAACCGGTTTTACTTATTATCAAGACGAGAATACAGGAATAGTTTCGTATTATGCTTGTGGATATCAATAACCGGACGCATACCATATAAAATTGTTGGCAAACCACCCAATATTTCTTGTACCTGCTGAGACAATAAATGAAGTTTGAGTTATGTTTCTAACAATATAAGCATCCATAGTTGTTATGCAGGTGCAACCAACATATAAATGGGTTGTTGAAAATGGTGTTAAAAATTGATATGTATTTCCCGAACTACTACCATTGTACGAAATGACCCCACCCTGATAGCAGGGTGGTAGTGTATATCTAAATGCTGGTCAAGTTAAGACCATAACTTTTTTAATGCCATTCTTGCACAACAATTATTCTGCGTTATCAGGGACTGCGTTGGGAGCCCACAATTGCAATATTGGCGGTTTGGCGAAAACGAATACCGCAATTAGCATTGCTGGTGTATCTGATCTTGCTTCACAAAATTGGTGGTGCTGTTGCGGTTATTAAAAACCACAAGCATACCAATCTGTGGGAACACCGCCACTTGTTGTTGATGCTCCGTTTTGGAAAGTTGTTGTCGTTTTATTAAAACCTAATCTTCCAAACGGGGCGGATATTGAATGGTCGCTATATCTTGGTACGCAACTTAAAAAATAGTTGACGTTAGAAAAGCTAACAATCAAGACAATTGTAACTAAACCTGCCTTGTTAAATTTACCACCCTGCTATCAGGGTGGTATTAGCAATATTAAGGAAGGTACTTTAATTACCCTTATTATACCTTTTACCGCTACCAAATATTTGGTGTATGGTGCTGTTGAAGGGGCATGCCCTTTTTCAATAACCTTAAACAGTAAAACATTTACAAATTTTAAGGGAAGCTCATATGTAGCTACTTTGGGAACTACTGTTAGCAATAAGTTAGTTACATGGGGATGCTGCGGTTATTAGTACCCATAAGCAACCCAATTAAAATTACAAGTTACTGATGTTGAAGACCTATGATATACAACATTAAAAGTAGTCAATGTTATTGTTCCTAATTTGATTTCGTATCTTACATCACCGCTTGCAACAGCACTAATTACAGCAACATAACTTTTTTGGAATGGGACAATCAAGTTTTTACTGCCTTCACCTATTGAGTACCCACCCTGCTATCAGGGTGGTAAGATACCGGGCATCGCCAGTCAATATTATGACGGAACATTGCTTGTTCCGTTCAAAAACGCAAAATATAAAATAGGATATTTGGGTCAAGATGTAACTTCATATACAACAAACCCCGGATGGTGGCAACTCCAAATCTATGCAGTATCTGCGTCCTCTTTTAGGGCAGTACCTGTTTCTGCGGTCAGCAGGGGGTACTACGCTTGTGGTTACTAATAACCACAAACTCGCCACCAAAGATTATTTGATTGGTCGCTTGAACTATTTGCAACTGTCATAAGCGTAAAAATAATACTAACATTTGTAACTGTACCGAAAGCAGCCCAACCAAAAGGAACTGCTACGGTTTGTTTAACTGTTCCTTGTGCTAAAACAACGTTGTTCATAGGAACAAGAAATGTTATTTTGTAATTGCCAATTCCTATTCTTACCCAAGTGCTTGGGGTTAAAATACCACCCTGATAGCAGGGTGGTAAAATTGGAACACAAGCAAGTGACACTCGGCATCAAGTTAGTTTTATATTGCCGTTTCAAAAAACTCCAGTTGTCATGCTCGGAGATTGTGGCGGTACTTCGTCAGATAGTTATGAACCCGGATTGGAAAATGGGTCTGTAACAACCACTGGGTTTATGCATATAGGTATAGTAAGAGGGGCTGACGCTCGTAATGTCTTTGGTTATTGGATAGCTTATGGTTACTAATAACCACACGCATACCAATCACGGTAGAAATTTATTTGTTTTGCCCAAAAACTGGTAGTAGAGATAGCGTTAATTTCAATCCATTGCCATTGGGTGGCAGTTGTATTACTATTCCTTGCTACGCCCCTATAACAAATTTGGTAATTAATATTAGAAAAAGGAATAAGGAATGTTCCGGTGTATTGTTTGTCACTACCGGCAGCAATTCTCCCACCCTGTTCTATAAAACCGTCGCTGTACTTTCTATACCAGTCGCCCGTTTCTTCATCGTAATAATTCTCTATACAGACCACTGGTTTATACGGGGAAGCGGTACTGGTTGTTGTGGGTTGGGTGTTGCAATATTCAGCCACCGTTGGCTTAATCGTGAATTTGGCTGTGCCGTCCGAAATTACCATACCCATTACGGGGTTGGTTATTGTCGGTTCAGTTCCTGCTGTTGTCCCTGCTTGGGTGCAGACCAAAGTCATATTGTGTTGCAGTTGAACCGAAAAACAGGCATCACCAACAACATACGCTGTATTCCGCAGAATAAAACCTAATTCTGTGGTGTTCGCGTAACGGTACACCTTAAATTTTGCTGTTCCGTCCAGTACCTCTGAATTAAGCACAGGGGTGTAGGTTGGCTCTGTGGAACTGGTTGTGCCTGCTTGGGTACATTCCACATAGAAATTGTTAGGCAATAAAGAAACCTTACAAATATCGCCTACCATATATGTGGTAGAACGCATAAGCATTCCCGTTGCCTCTATGATTTCGCTGGCGGTCAAAGTTCCCACTTGGTGAGCGGTAACGTTATGGGGGTTACCTTCGTCTTCGATGTGGTCGGTTAGGTTAGTTGCGTCCGCTTTGCCTGTTTTCATACTCTCAACATCGTTTTGAACTTCACCCAGCACAATATTTTGATTTTTAAAATAATCAGATAATTCTTTTTCTTTTGGATGTTGTAACCTTGTAAAATTATCGTAATTAAGTAATTGTGTTGCCATTTTATATCTCCTATGTCATAGAATACAGGCACATTTCCCTGTCAAGATTTGCCTGTTTGGGTGCGGTTGCGTCCAAAATACCATTTGCACCCAATTGGAATAATCGGGAAATCAATTCCTTGTAAAACACCTTCCTTATCCGGCATTCCTGCTCCCTTTCATCTTTGGTTATCAGGGTGCAGGTTCCGGGTATGCAGATGTTAAGGTATGGACATTCCATACACTTTTTATCTGGGATAACCCTTTTGTTGATTTCGGCATTGGCTTTGTCTTTGTCTGCCACGGTTCCAACGATTATGCCGGAATTGTTGCAGGTAAAAATATTTCCCTGTAAATCAATGGTCATAATATTGTGACCGTGACCGCACAAAAGACGAGGGCTTAAATCTTCCCTGTCAAAAATACCTCGTTTAATGTGGCTAATAATCCGTTCAAAAAAGATATATTCCCTGCTGTTGTAGTCGCCTTTTTGAATGGACTCCACAAATTTATCCCCCATAATATGGACGGACTTTTTCAGCACTTCCATATCTGAATCAGAGGGAATAAACATATCCAACCCTGTGCAATTCTTAACCGGGTCTATATTGACATTGACCCTTTCGCCCATAAGCACTTCGTCAAAATAACCCCAAATATCTTTGTAAATGTCAAAGTTTAGGGGGGTCAGTACCGTGCAAATGCCTTTGTGCTTTATTCCCAAAAAACAATCAAGAATATGCATATCTTCTAATACATTCTTGTTCCGGGTCTTGATAGTGTGCCTTCCGTCATTGCTCAGGCCTATGCCGATATTGTACTTATTGATAAATTCTACTTTATCCATAGTCAGCAACGAACCGTTGGTTATGGTGATAATATCGGCTTTGGGGCAATTTTCAGCCACAAATTCTGCTATGGCCTTAAATGTTTCCCAAAACAAAAGGGGCTCCCCACCCCACAACAACACTCTGTCCGGCTGTTCGTCAATAAGAAACTTTTTTATTTTCGAGAAATCCTGCTGTGTGTGGACTTCCTGTGCTATTTTGGTTTGCACACAATATTTACACTGGAAGTTGCAGGCAGAACCCAAAAAAATCTTAATAACTTTATTTGTTTTGGAAATATTCCTGTTGGGCATATCTTATATTCTCCTTTTGCTTTTTCATGTCCTGAATGGCTTTAGTGGTGGTTTTTAAGGTCAGCACACTGGTGCTGTCCACCGCCTCAAAGAAGGCATCCAGTTCAGGCACCTTTTCCCTAATTGTCCTGTCCGGGTTCAGCTCCACCAATGCCTTAACAATCTTGGTTAAGATATCGACCTGTGCCTCGTTGCCACAAAGTGAATCGTTGCAATCCAGCTTTGCCAGCAATTCTTGTTTCGCTTTGAACCTTTTCATGTTATTCAAAAAATTAGGGTAATATTGGAATGCTGACCTGTCAGGGTTATCACTCTTTACAAGTTCAATTCCTGCTGATTGTTTAACAGTGAAATTGTTGACTACTACGCAACAATCAACCGGGCCATTGAAGAACACCGAGAACGCAATACCTTTGGACTGTCCACCATTCTCCGATACAATCATATTCTTGCAATATTCCTTCATGTTGTCCCGTGATGGCATAATGTGAATAACTTTTGTAAATGCGGTATCATTAAAATATACCTTTACCGTAAAATTATTGGAATTGGTTCGTAACTTGTATAACTCTGCAATTTCCCACGTTTTTGAAAAAGCAACCTTTTCAACAATCTTGGTTTTGTCATCCTGTTTGATTTCTTCCTGAACATACATAGTGGCTGTCAGTTTGCCACCACTGTTTTCAAAACCTAATTGTCTTTGCGTTTTGTCATTTTTATAAAAAACCTTCATTTATTCCCCCCCTGAACAGTCACATGTGCAGTCACAGTCACAATTACAGTTGCAGTTCCAAGACCCCAATGTGTGACTATGGCTCAAGTTAATCAGCTTTTGGACTATGGTTTTTAGGGTCGCCTTCTGTTCCGGCAACCCTGTTTGAGTATATAAATAGTTGATTCCGCCACCATAAGCCGCTTGATATGTCAAAGCCGCTTGTTGACTGGCAGTAAACTGAAACCCATCTGCACCAATCGCCTCATAGACCGCCTTATTTTGTATTGCGTGGGTACTTTCTCCGTCCAGCTCTTCATCCACAATACCGTCAATAGGATTACCGTCTTTATCTGCTATTGCACGAGCAACAGCAGTATTTCCCAAAACTAATTTAATGCCTGCCCCTGTAAAGTTAATCTCATTACCGTTCCTGTCCGCTATGGCCAGTGCCGCAGGGTCAGCTATATTCTGTTTCCCCGACAAAGCCAAATAAATGGCTGCCGCGGTTACAGGGTTTGTTCCGCCCTGAATAATTGAACCGTCCACCACCACGGATATTGGCCTTATTACCCACGTTACAGTTCCGTCTTGGGTGGTAGAATCCCAGTTATCAGGTTCTTCCTGCCCGCTGGTGCCCGCAACTGAACATACCGCCCATTTCCCTTTTGGTATTTTGGTGGACATACATACCTGCCCGGCAGAGTACATTGTGGAAGGTTGCCACAATAGTGCCTCTGCCATTTCGGTCACAATACTATTCTGATTCCGGCTATACTCTTGGTACTGGCCTTGGGTAGTATCGTTGTACTTATTGTAATTACTAAATTTAAGCGACCTTTCAGCCATTGCTAATAACCTCTCTTTCGTATCCCTGCCAAGTGATTCTCTTGGCTGTTGCAGTTATCGGTGTTCCATCTTTTTTGCGTAATCTGATTATTGATGGTTCCTTACTGATTTCTTCCAAATAGACCTCTTCGTTGTTCTCCAGCGGTAAGCTGTCCAAATGAACTGTAATTGTCTTGTAGTTTGGTGTCTTTATCGGCAGTTCTGTCCCCTCACTGCTGATATCGATGCTTTCAAAGTGTTCTACCCGGTCGGGAACATCAATAATCGACACCAGCGAACTGACAATAATCATATTTGCGGTTCCCTCAACACTTATGTGGATAACATCCCCGGCATTAACTTTAATTCTTGTGTTGTACTGTTTCTTAATGCCATCGTTGTTAATCCAATAATAAATATTGAAAGTCCCGGAAATCTCATAATCCAACCACCAATAACCGCTTGCCTGTGCTACGTGCGTGAAATCTACATAGAAGTCACAATATTGTGCTGTCCATTCGTAGTCGTCTTCGCCCGTCCATTTATTGTCGCCGGGGTTAGCCCAATAACTATCGGTAGTATCTGTATAAATCTTGTTGTCTGCTCCAACATAACAACCTCTTGCTGTTCCGTTGTGTGAATGATTTACCCAAAAATCTGTTTCTTCGTTGGGGTTCCAAAACTCTTTATTTTCATCTTCATCCCAAAATTCGCCAAAATTCAGTTCTCCCCAACCGTTTTCGCTGAAATCTTTGGTTTCCAAAACATTCTCTTCCAAAGGTTTTCCGAAATTGATTATGCAGGTTGCCGGCAATGGTGATTCCTGCCCTGCGTTATCTACCGCTTTAATGAATATGGTATGTGTACCCTGTCGGATTGTCTTTGCCTCGTATGGTTGGGCTGTTATCAACCCGTCTTGAACATCGTCCGCAATGTTCCAGTTACCTCCCGTACCATGACAATATTTCATTTTGAACCCGGCAATATCATTTGGTTCAGGATAATTGAAATCCCAATGGTATCTCCTTGTCCCGTCCTTCAGTACCTCACAATCAAGCTGTAGAACATTCGGCGGTAAGACATCATCTCCCGGCGGAACAGGATATTCAACAACCCCACTACTTTGACTAACGCCCAATATAGTTACAACCTTAACATAATAGGTTGTCCACGGTTGAACGTCAGCTTTGACCTGAACCTTACTGGTGTTAGTTGCTATTGGTGTCCAATCCTTACCGTTGGTACTGATATAGACGTTGTAGTGACCACCGCCCACCGCCTCTACCCACGACACATTGAGTTGGCTTGCCCGCGTTCCGTCCTTGCGGACATAGGCAACTTGAGCACAAGAAAGACCTGTAACATTCTGTGCCACGTCACCGCCTCTGCTGTATTCTATTTCAGGAATATCGTAATCTTCGGAATAGACCTGAGCGTTATATTCCAACGCCTCAATGTGACGCCGAAACTCGCTTGACCTTGTAATGCTTTGAATTGTAAACATTCTCCGCCCCATTGTCACCAGTGCCAAATCATATATATCATTGACTGCAGGTGCAGGGTCGGGGTCAATCTCGCCTAATATGGTTGCCTCTAATTCGTTATTCTCGTTATATGCCACGGACACGTCATATTCTTCCAATGTGTCGTGTTCGCTCGACCTGTACATGAGTTTATAGCTTTGGGTTGTGTCCACCGGGTCAACGGTTGGTAACGTAACCACACGTCCTACCACCTTACTTATTCTTCCTGAATAAGCCGCCTGTACAATGTCATGGGAAACTACAATAACGTCACCAACCGTACAAGCAATACTGTCCACGTCAGCGTCAAAAGACACCGTCCGCAATAAATATTTGTTGCATGCCAGCTGATACATACCCTCACGGAAGGCCTGCTCATAACTGGTAATCCCATCGTATGTTGCCTGTGCAACCTTTTCTGTGGCATCCGTATTGTAATTTTCCCCAAATACGGTGATTGTCCGGCGTTGGTAATCCCTTTCGGCATCCGTGAATGTTATCTCCACCGCATTCGCCCGGTCATCAATACTCAGGAAACTTTCCTCAAAGGTATCTTTGACTATATTGCCCATGCCGAACATCTGAACCGGGTTTTGAGCGTGTGACCATTTAGCCCCATAACGGGTGCCAAATCTAATAACCAACCCACGACCAATACAAGCAATCTTGCTGTTAATCAGGTCAAGCATTTCCCCTGTTTCGCAAATCTCAAGATTGATGTGCAAATCCATATCTTCACACCAGTCACCCCATTCCTTGAACTGGTCGTATAGAATATGGTTTTTGTCAACACCCCGAAAAACAAATTCATATTTCCCGGTGTTAATATTCATTACCTTTTGGGCTTGATGCAACATGTCATAAGCCGCCCATGCCGGATTATTGGCAGGTTGCTCTTCGTACATGCCTGTGTTAGGATTGTACGCCCAAATGAATTTTCGCTCTTTAATGAATTTAATTGTCGGGGAACCATTCAGCTGGTCTGTGGCTAATCCCTTAATTCCTATTAGGGCAATGCCCGGATACACAAAATCATCATAAACAATACTGGTTATGGAATTAAGCCATACCTTAACCCCTGCACGTGAGCTTGATTCACTATGGGAACGCCCCACGCAGGTTGTCCGGATATCGTATTGACCTGCAGGGAGATTGTCCAATCTGTATTCTCTACGCAGAGCGTTATTCTGTGCTCCTGATATCTGAACCGTTTGCCAAACTGTCCACGGATTCTCTTCTTCGCCGGGTGCAGCGTGCAACCGGTAATCCATTTGAATTCTTACCCACGCTGTACTTAATCCCCCGTCATCATTGGCATAATACAGGCCTTGATCACAGGAAATCTTATATATCAATCCCTCTGTTGCAGTTCCTTGTGCCTGTCTTACAACTGGTGTACTACCGCTCATTAATGCGGACACATTTTCGGTAAAATAGGTATCGTTGAAATTACTAATTATTTCTTGGTCATTTGTTCCCCTACGAATTTCGCAGGAAATATTTTTGTAATACTCAATGGGGTTGTCGTTCAGTTTGATATCGGTAATATCCAACTCGCCCTTACCGCATCCCACCAGCCAATTCAATACTTCGTCATTACCACTTAAAGAAACGAATTTTCCCAGTGTTTGACCTGCACTTTGAACCTTACCATAGGTTTCGGCTATGGCATTATTCTGACCTTCCATTGTCTGTGGGTCGCCCCAAGAATAGGTTGCGTTATTCTCGTAATCGTGCCTACCGACATCCGCTTTGGCACCACTGGTCATCGACCTGCTTATCAAGGTACCGCCAATGAACAATGTGGCTGCCGCAATTCCATAAGCCGCCGTAGTGCCTGCAGCAATACCGGCACCAGCCAACCATCCGCCTGTTGCAATACCATGAGAAACTACCGCCAATGCCACCATTGCCACAACACCAAAGACGGATTTTCCACCGCCCTTACCAATGACAGGCATTATCAAGACCATTTCCCCTGTTTTTGGTTCATAATCATCTGTAACAAGCCAGTTATCAACGGTGATATTAACTTCCTGTCCGTCCAGCCATGCTCTTGCCTCGCCTATGGTCTTGAACGGGAACTCTCCAACATATCTATTCTTTTCCGGTATTATTGGATTCCTTACTACCGTTAATCGTGCACTCATAATATCCCTCTATCAATCTTCTCCACGCAGGGTTGTTAATTGACTCTATGCAAGCCCCCACCCGTTCCCTTGTGTGAATAAATTTGCCATCGCCGATATAGACACCGCTATGGTTGACCGTTCCACGTGGAACATTAAACGAAAAAGCAATTAAACACGGTACTGTAGGGTTCTTAATTTCCTTCCAGTACCGTGATTTTTGTTCGGTATAAAATTCATGACACCTTTTCTCGTTATTCCATTCCCTGACTGCGTCCGTGTATTCCGGCAGTTCGTAACCATATCTGCGGAATACTTCCATCACTAATCCGTAGCAATCTAACCCTTTATTGGGGTCACGGCCACCGCCCACAAATGGAATACCTATCAGGTCGTCAATCTTTTTCAAATACATCTGGCACCCCGTTATTATTCTTATCCGCCAAACCTCTGGCAATGGAATAAACACAGTTGACCGTGTTAGTGGCCACCATTGTTTGAATGAAATTAGTAAGGTCTTGCAGGCCTCCGGCATAAGTCATATATCCCAGCCACCGTGCCAGCCACAAAAACGCAGCCACCGCCACAAAAAGTGCATAACACACCACAATGGCCGTAATGTAGGGTGTAAAGGATATATTTGCCAGCATCCCTTTAATCTTGTTAATCATTTCAACGGTAGCCCTCTAATTTCGCTCATAATGGCATCCGCAAAACCGTCACCCCAAAGGCCTTTGTATTTGGCATAACAATCTTCCACTATTCTCAGGGTATCTTTGCGGATGCAGCCGTTTTTGGTTGCTCCTGAATGTATGCGTGTTATGTCAGCCAACAATCCTGACCGGATAGCACCTATCATTTTGATTAGAACCGCCAAAATGCAAAGATTAACCAGTGCCTGTGGTTCCAATACCTTCGCTAAATAATCTAAAATCAGTTGTTCCATAATTCCCCCTACATATAAATCCCTTTTTGGTCTATGCCGGGGAACCCACCGAACCTTGCAGAATTGCCATGCTCACGGCAATCCAATAAGGTCTTGTTGCAGGTTGCCTTATCCCCACAGTACCCACACCGTATTCCCTTATACTTGAATGGGCAAAAATCTTTGAAATACCTGTCCAGCGGTCTACGTGTCCGGGCAGAATATTCATTTCCCAAAGTGAAATTAATATATTGATAATTCTCTTTGGTATTTATAACCACGTACTCGTCGTCAAATTCAGCCGTGGCTGAAGCTAAATTTTTGGTGTTAACCACATACAATTGGACTTTGGTGCCGACACCGCCGCCCCCATTTTGAATCGCCCCCTGTAACGCTCTGGACACATTGTCCACTTGCAGGGTTAGGTTCGGGTCACTGCCGGTATTGTCTTCCGTGTTATCCCCTATCTTCATAGGGAACGCCACCCAATTCTTGCCATCCCAATATATGTCCTGATTTGAATAGCAAAGGTTGACTTCTTCAGCCAAGTTGATTTTGAGCAATATAGCAAACTGGCTGTCAGTGCTTAATTTATTCTTTTCTTTTTTCCCTATGCTTGATAGTAATAATCCCATATCACACTTCCGTCAGTTCTATATCGCCTGTCCACCAACCGTGGTATATCGCCTTCCATTTGTTGAACTTCGTACACCGCACCTCAATAACCTCATTTGTCAAAGGGTTTGTCCAATTAAAAACATTGCAAGCGTGCACCGCCGTATTGACAATAAAGTTCTTGAGTGTCTGATAATCCGCGTCGCTTAATATCTTCCACGTCAAAGTGAATATCCTTCGGGAACGCGGCATTTTTTTACGTGATTGTTGCGACCCGTCCTCATACTCTGTAATCAAAGAGTTGTCTTCATATTCTTCTTCAATGCCACCATAAGGCGGCGGCTTAATGTTTGGAAAATCCATTTTATCTTGGTCCTTTCAAAAACCTGTTAATTCCCATATAGTTTTCCCCAATCGCCTCTAAAAGAACTGGTATTACAACCCCTTTAGCGTCATATTGAGGCGTACCTTGTTTTCCCTGCAGTTGCTGTCCACTTTGGTTTATAATTTCTACAGTTACATTGCATCCACCGCTCATAGTTGCTGATTCAGATGCGGTCATAACCCTGCTGGGACTTCCCACATGGATTAATTCAGGGCCATTTTCCCCGACCTTCGCCCATCCACTGGCTATGCCGCCACCGGCAAATGCTGGAATTGGTCCCAAACCAAAATCAGCCCCGCTAATAATGCTGCTACCGCCACCACCAAAGAGCCCTAAACCTTTGACCATCATTCCCTTTACGTAAAGTTCTAAAAGTTGTTTGCAAATGTCCTGAATGAAATCGCTAAACATATCCGCAAAGGAACTGAATAAATTGGCAGAGTCGTTGAATAGTGTGTTTGCCAGTCCGCTAAAAGAATCAGACAATTTCTTGCCCCAATCAATGGTTTCTTTAGTGCTTTCGTTGAATTTCTTTTGGTTAATAATTGCGGTTTTTTGTGACTTTTCCAAATTGCCATAAGAGGCAATAAGACCGCTGAAGTTATCCCCTGCCGCTTTATTACCGCCGGGAATTGTCACCGCGTCATCCTTCCTGCTATTTGTAAATGTTTTGTTCCACGCTTTGTCAATATCTTCCTTAATCTGCTTGCCTATGCCTGTGACAATCTTCTTAATCCAGTTGTACACCTCAATAAGCGGTTTGCAAAGGTCGGTCAGCCAATCTATGACGTCACTACACATTTTTCTGAATCCGTCATACATTTCGTGAATTACAAGAACAACCGCCTTAATGGTGGTGCTTATAAAACCTAATCCGTCACCAATCAGCCCCAAAGCCCATTTGCCGATTTCACCAAAGTCGCTTAATATTCCGGTTCCATCACTACGGAGCATCGTTAAAAAGGATTGGGTAAGGTCAACCAGTTCTTGTATGATTTCGCTCTGGTAAAAGGCATCAAAAATACTTTTCCCGACCACACCCATAATCGCTTCCATATTGCCGGATAAATCGCCCCAAGTGTCAATGACATTTTGCTTACTTCTTGCCATTGCTCCGGCAAACTTTGTCTGCATATATTCAGCCAAGATTGCAAAGGCCTCTTGTCCGTTAATCGCTCCTTTTGCCAACGCCTTTTCTATATCGGCAATGCTTTCGCCTGTCTTGTTGGCCAATATCTGGGCAACGTTAATACCAGACATTTTTAAGGCATCCAGTTCCCTGTTACCCATTCTGCCGGTGGCTGCTATTTTGGCCATAGCGGTGGCAATCTGTTCCGCCCCCTGTTGTCCTTTGCCTAATCCAACACCAGCATCCGCGCACAAACGCATCATGTCAGCCGCCTGTTTGCTGTTAAGACCCAACAGCATCATCTGTTGCCCTATGGCGTATACGTTATCGGCATTAAAGTTAGTATCCCTCGCTACGTCATTGAATTGCCTGTAGGTCGTCAGGGCATCCTGAGCACTTAACCCCATACCCTGTAATGTGGCAGTAAATTTTTGGGTGTTAGCTCCAATCTTCAGAGTTTCCACCGCCAAATCCTTCATCTGATTAACAATGCCGGTTAGGATATTACCGCCCAACACGCCAAGTGCTGTATTTAATGTTTGGCTATTAAGACCAAGTGTCTGCATCGCTTTAGACCATACACCCGTTGCCCCGTTCGCCTCGCCGGTTGCACTGACCTGTTTTTTAATTTCAGCCGTGGTTTCATTAATTGCACGGCTCAACTGTCCGTTGTACTGTTTTTGACGGATAATCTCTGTGTTTAATTCCTTCATCCGTTCCGCTTGTTCAGCGGTTGCGGTCGTACCACCTTTGGTGGCTTTTTCCAAATTACGGAGCTCTGTCTGTGCCTGTTTTAAATTCTGGCACCCCGTAGCTAACTCTGTATTCAGTTTCTGTAGGCCTTCATTCTTGGCCATTGTCTCAATTACTATTTTTGCGGTAGCCATTTGTCCAAGCTCCTTTGTAAATATCTATCCACGCATCGCAAATAGTATTCTTCTATTGCTTTTGCGTTGCTTTCAAAGTAATTGCCCCGTGGTGGGTATTTAGTTGCTTTCCTTCCACGGTAGCTCCCGTACCGTATAACACGTCCAAATGCACCGGTGTTATACCAACGGGCAAAATAGGTGGCATATATTGAGGTCTTTACTTTTTCGGCCGCAATATCAAAAAACCCTGCAACGAATTGCTTATCGTCAAGGGTCTTTCCACCAAATGCTGTGTGTGGGTGTGTTCTTGCAATAAATGCCCGTGTTTCATTTTGGGCATACTTACAGGCGGCATTCACTTCCGCCGCAAACCCACCATCTATTAATTTTTGTATCTTTTCCTTAATATTCTCCATAAATAAAATTAAGTGAGGGGGCTTTTACACCCCCTCATTAATCATTCCCCGGTTCCGGTAACCGCAAATGTCAATTCCGGATTATTGCCGCCGGAGCAGGCCACAGTTAATGTGACAATTCCGTTGTCACAGGTTGCCAAATAGGAACTCTTAATTACAAGAGTGCCGCTGGCCAAGTTGTAATCTGTACCACTGGTCAATGCTGTATCGCCATTCTTGATTGCAGTTACAGTTACGCCATCGGCCAAGCTTACGCTGAAGGTCTTGTCTTCTGCGTGGTCTTTGTCAAATACCACAATGCCGGAAGGTTGAACACCATTCTCATCAGGGTTAAGCCACCCTGTATGGTATTCAGGTTTTCCGTTGATTGTTGCGGTCAAAGATTTGGTTACCATGTCGCTGGAATTGGCAACAAGGTTCCATGCTGAAGGAACAATCTTCAAGCGGAAATATTCGCTTTCGTCCAAATCAACGACTGCAATATCCAACATTTTCTTTTCGTTGGTGATTTCGTCGTTAATCATAAACTCTTCAAACGCCGCCTGTGCCTCATTGCCCGCCTTAAAGATAACTTCAAAGGAAACCTCACCACCCTTACTGGTGATTACACTTTCTTCCCACATTCCTGTATCTTTGGTGTTGTTGGAAGTAACATTCGCCTTAAAATTGACAGAGTTGTTGATTATTCCGCCCAACATAGTCCATACAGGATTTTGCTCAGTGGCGTTTACGCCATAATTCAAGTAAACAAGCCACCTTTTACCGCTCTGTCCTACAGATGCAGCAAAGGAAGGGAATTTACTTTTTTCAATAATAATTGCCATTTTTAATCTCCTCTTAAACCTGCCCTATACAAATCACTAATTGCATACCACCCATTGTCCATGAGCCCTCATCAGAATCAATCGGGCTGTTGATTGACATATCGTTAATTTCCAGCGATATCAAGGAAAACCCGTCTGCAGCAAGTTTTTCTGCCATGATTGTTTTCTCCGCATCACTGAAGTAATTAACAACCGCCTCAATTTCCTGTGCCAATACTTTGTTGCCTTTGTAACTGGAATATAATTCCAGCTGAACCGGCACTCTCCATATTGCCACGTCCTTGTTATCGTCAACATTCGCAGCAATGGAACCGATTATCCCGTACAAATATTCATTCCGCCCTTTGAATTGGGCTTTGACTTCGTCCGGCGTTGTGCTCGCCTGAAACCACTTTGTACCGTCAATTTCGGCAAGTGCAGCATACAACGCTTTGCCTACCGAATAGAATGGAACCCTATATCTCATATTGCACCCCCGTCCGGATTAAGAGCGGTGGCCGTAATTTGGATATAATACGGTACACTCTCGTCTATCAACGTAATATCGTTGATTTTGTAGGTTAATCCGTTATACTTAATCTCCCAATCTTTGTTGAGTCCAGTGCACAGTGTCCTGATATCTGGAACAACAAAGAATCTTGTTGCTGTGCTAACATAATCGCCAAGAATTTCCTGCCGGGTTTGACTCTTTTGCTCGCACATGGAAAACACGGTAGCAGCCAATGTCCGTTCACCGGTAGTTAGACCACCGAGCTCGTCCCTCGTACTTTGCCCCGGCTTATATAGTTCTATCTTGTGGACGAACCGTCCAGCATTCCGTTTGAACGCCATTTTTACCCCCTAAAAATTAAGGGTGGGGTAATTCCCACCCTTATAATCAATCTCAACCAGGATTGCCACCAGCGGCACCACCGCCAGCTTCACCACCGCCAGCTTCACCACCGCCTCCTTCGCCGCCAGCAGTGGGTGCTGCACCTTCACGAATAACAACAAATGCGTTAGTATCCAATATCTTAGCAACGCCACGTTTAATTCCACGAACCAGCAACGCATCTTGGGTGAACCCTGCCTCATTGCTTGCAGCCAATTCCAATCCTTTACGGTTAATGTACCAAGCTTTATTGAAGTTGCCGACAAAGCAGTATCCACCAACAGTGGTAGTGTCAGATACCGTCTTGGTGAACAACTTGTCGTCAACCGCAATTACCTCAATACCTTCTACCATATAACGGCTGGCGTCATAAGCCATCGGTTTCAAGTAGTATTCTCCATTGGTCATTTGCAAGTTAGCCAATTTTGCAAAGTCAGTATCGCACATTACAATCTTTGCAAATGCCCGGTTCTTTCCTTTTAAGGTCGCACGAATGGTCTTAATAAATGCCTTCATTGCCTCTTTATCGCCAAAGGTTTTGCCACTGCCAAGGTATTCAGTTGTTACGTTGGTAATGCCCTCAACTGCAGTCAAAACATCAGCACTCCTTTGGTACAAGGACGCTGTGTTAAAGCATTCACTCACCATAGCCACAATATCTGCGTCTGCATCGTCCAAAACTCTATTAGAGATAGGCACAATACCGCCCTTATCAACACATGTATAGGACAACTGTCCAAACAATGCGTGGGTCTTGGTCATTTCAGCCAATTCATCCATTGTATATAGGAACTTACCATCACCAGCACCTTGTGTCACGTCAAATGTAGGAATCTTGCCTGTGGGTTTATTTACAGGAACTACGCGACAGGGAACTTCAATGCCAATGCCTTCCCCATTGCGTTCAACATCCAAAAACTCTTCCGGCACCAAGTAACCGCCACGGTCACCAGTAATAGTTTCTGTAATTACACCAATTTGGCCATAACTGCCAACTGTGGCAAAATAACCACTCGCTCTCATTTCATCAGTGATTTCACCACCCCTCAAAATCGCACGCAGAATTTTGTTTTTCATCGCACGGTCATTCATTTTTCCATTAACTTTGTTCATTTTCAAATCCCCTTTCAAATCAATTTTGTCCCGTTCAGCTTGCTCTGCCGCAAGAGCATCTTCAAAGGACTTTTTCAATTCGGCGAGTTTCTTTTGCTCGTCTTCAGTAACAACTGTCTTTGCCTCAGCTTTCGCTTTCAAAGAGTTTTGCAGGTTCAAAAATTCCTGTCTGATTTCTTCACTTTTTAACATTTCTTTTTTCCTTTCTGCGTGAGAACGTCACGCCAAAAATCCATTTCCGACTGTTTCTTTTCCCCGTTCCTATAAGCAGTCAGTTCTTCATAGGTGGGGGCATTTTTACCCCCAAAGCACTTATAAACAGGTAGTGCGGAGAATATTACGAACAGGTCTTCTGTGTACTTCTGCCGACGTTTAAGCCCCTTAATCAGAGCACTGATTTGACTCATTGTGTAATCGCCAAACTGCTCAATCGTCAGGTTAAGTTCTCCCAGTGCAATCGGTTCGTATGATTCCAACACTTCTGTTACGGTGTAGGACTTACCGGCTCCCGTGCCTCCGCTTTTTTTGATTGCTTCTGTGCTTGTTTCTGTGCTTGCAATGGTGCGGCAAGTTCTAACGCCGCTAAAATAATTTCAGAAACGCCGACATATCCGCCGAGTTCGGCAATCGCATTATTGAACAGGTCGTCATATTCTTCTTCAGTAAATTTATGGCCACCGCCAATTAACGCGTATTTGAACAGAACAAATATGTCTCCCATGCTGGGTGGGGGAAACGCCATAACACGGATAAGATTGCCACAAGATAATTCTCTTTCGGCCTTGTACAAGACCTTATTAGGAAATCCCAGTTTGTATTCTTTTCCGTCAATTGTGACATTCTTAAACACGTCAAGAACCATTCGGTCTACCTCCTTCCCCCCCAGTTCCGGCACCGTCACCTATGGCACCGCTGCCGCCTCTGAAGTTAAGTTTGTCCGCCTGTGGGTCATTACTTCGCGGATATTTCAAAGATGTTCTTGCTTCGTTGGGTGTCAGCACACCGCCGCCAACATAGCTCGTCAGCACGCTGGCTTTGGCGTGGGCATCCAAGAATTCAAAGGCATCATTTGAGCTATCAAAATAGCACCCTGCTAACTGTTCACCCGTTGTCAGTAATTTGACATTCATTTCCGCCGCATAATGGCAAATAATCGGTTGCACCGTGGTGTTGTAGAACTGCGTCAGCTGATTAGTGCTGAATGTGGCGGTACCCGCCCCGGTTCCTTTATTGACCATAGCCAACGGAATACCAAAAAACGCTGTGATTGCCTCAATATTGGCATTCTTCAGCGTTTCGTGGTAAGCTCTTATGTCATTTCCTAATACTTCGGCTTTCATTCCCGGTGGGAGCAACAGGAATTTGGATTCACTGTCTTTCAGTCGCTCCATGACCTTTTCTTGCAAGGCCTTTTTCTTTTGTTCGCCCAAATCTGCGGTGAATTCCACAACAATGGTACCGCTTACACCGGATTTAACCGCCCCTCGCATGGCTCCTTCCACTTCGGCGTTTGCTTTTAAGGTTTCAACCATGACGTCAAAGGCACTTCGTCCTACAATCCCGTTGGCACTGTAGGCCTTGAAATGCAAGATTTCTTCGGGTAAGAAGGTCAATGTTTGCTGTGATACCTCATCTGAATACTGATAGATAATTCTTTTTTCGGCAAACAATCCGGCATTATCCCAAAAAATAGTCATTCGTTCCGGTTGCAACGGAATCAGCTTGTTTCCCCTGATGTAAGCAAATGCGTTTCCTTTTGCCAGTCGCTGTTGCTCCATGTTCCGCCAAAAATCGTAAGCGTTGATTCCATCGCACGGCTGAAAGTTGAGCATCCTGTTACACCGGGACACCGCACGCTTGGCCTCTACGTTGTCTTTGGAATACACGCCCCACTTTATTTGAGCCATATATTTACTTATGATTTCGATACATGTTGCGTAGGTCAGGTCACCATGAGCATCCACCCTAATTGTGCTACCTCTCCCAAATGCAATTGGGTGTTGATAATGCTTGGTAACCGGGCCCCTTAACAATGCTTTTATTTTTTCAAACATTTCACATCTTCACTTCTAAGAGTGCCTTCAATTCTTCTGAAATCTTATATTCCGGCTTGGGTTCTTCCTTTGCCGCCTTTAGTGTTGAAATTTCCGCCCTCAATTTGGCGATATATTCACCAAGACCGCCATAAGCCGCCTTTTTCCCTTCTTCCGGACGTTGAATTTCTACAAGTTCTACGTTGTCAAACAATTCCGCGAACTCTTCACCCGTCAGCCATACGTCGCCGGCATCCATTCTTGCTTTCAACCCTTCAGGGTCTTTGCAATGTTCGCTAACAATGGACAACAGCACATTATCAATGGTTTCCATCGCTTTTGCCTGTTGCTCCATTTCCTGCTTGTCCCCCATTGCTATTGTCCAGCAGTAGTGCAGCATAATAATGCTGTTCTTATCTACTTTGACCTTATCACAAGCCACCGCAATTACCGCCGCCGCACTTGCAGCAATGGTTTCTACTGTGGCTGTGACTTTATGTGTGCAATTCAAAATTGCGTTTGCAATATCCAGCCCCACAAATACATCCCCACCGGGACTGTTCACAACCAGTTCCACGTCTTCCGGTGTAGTGCGGATTTCTTCCGCCACCGCAGTCATTTCTTCACTTTCGAATAATTCGCCCTTAATTGCTATCATTTGGCACCTCCACCTCATACATTTGCAATTGGGTCAACACAGACCGGGCAACATAACCAAGTCCTTCCGCCCCCTGACCTTCACGGTCGTTATAAGCTACTGGCATCCAGTAGCGTAAAATCCAATCATCCGCCTGTTTCCTAAACCCTTCATTTTGGGTGTACTTAATCAGGCAATCGTCTATGGCATTCACTAAATAAGCATTCCCTGCGTCAAGCATCGCCTGAATGGCGGTGTCGTCGTCGTTAAAAGGAATCCTTAAATAATCCTTTACCTGTTGAACTGTTACCATTTTTACCCCCTATAAATTATTAAGCCACTCTTCAACAATCTGATCACCGCTCGCCTCTGCTTTGTTATGGTCAATATAAGCCGCAATAAACCCATTCAGCGAGGCATCCACCGGGTCAATTCTGATATTGCTGTCTGCCCGGAGTGTCATTTTTTCCACTGAATAATAGCCGCTGCTATTCCTGACAAGCAAACTGTTAGTCATGGCTTTTTCCAATATTTCTTCCCCGCCCTTTTGGATAGCAATGGTGCCATCCTTCCATGCTTTGCCAAATGCCTCTATATATTGGCTCAATGCCTTAGGCGTTTGATTCTGCAGAATAACCGTTTCGCTGATATCGTCAAATCTGTCCTGCACCCCGGCAAAGTTATATGGGTCTGCCGTGGTGGTGACTATGTTGATTCCTTTGGTTTCTAACATATTGGCAATGTGTTCATATATTTGGGTTGTGTCAATGTTGTCCCCACCGCCGCCTGTGCACAGAAACAATTCCTTGTCCACATAATCCATGTAGCTGAATTGGTCAGTATCAATATGTTGTTGCAGCCGATTTTTAGGCAACCAACTCAGGACGTGTATCATTAGTCGCCATTTTGCCGGGGTTATTTCCGGCGGTACTATCTTTCCCTCTTCGTCCACCCCGTAATATGTCATTATGGCCACGCTTGACAAATCCAGTACCTGACTAAGGTCTATTCCTAAATACCAGTTCACATACCCGACCGCCACGAGGTCGTCAAATCCATAATTGACTTCGCAGGCCTTCATTTGGTCGTAGGTACAGAGCGACCTTTCTTCAGCGGAATACCACACATTACAATTCTTTGTAATGAAATTCTGCAAATCAAAACCCTTTTTGTTGACCGCTTCTTTTGCCATTTGTAAATATGTCTTTTTTATGTGTTTTTTTATGGTGTACCCGTCATTTTCAAACAACAAACACGGATTTGCTTTGCCCCATAGGTTTATATTGGCATAATCTTTGGCCGCCAAATCTTCTGCGTCGGGTTCGGCCAAAAACAGAAACTGATTGTCAGCAAGTGCATTCTCATATAGTTGCTTGCGTAGCCGTATCCATTTCTTGTGGTTTTCTCCACCAACCGTGAATTGAGCTGTGGACATTGTGACCAACAAGCGGTCTTGGAACGAAGTTTGTCCGCCCTGAATCGTCTTTGTTATTATTTCATCGCAAAGCATCTCTTCGTCTATGACCGCCACCTTATTGGTGAATCCGTCCAATGTCTTTTTAGCCCCGGCACCTGTCCGGAACATTTCCAATGTATTGCCGGTAACCCCCGACCGTGCATAGCAAGATGTCCGGTTAATGTTGGTGTACAATTCCTTCAGGTCAGGGTTCGTATCTGTAGCGTTTGCGAACTCGCCAAAGCAGATTGTGGCATTCTGGCCTTTGCACGATGCCAATATCAACCGTTCATTCTTATACTTAGTGCCGTTCATTAGGTAGTGGAGCAAAGCCGCCAACAGGAATGATTTCCCGTTTCTTCTTCCTACATATAGGTTGGCCTCGTTGACTACATACCGCCCGTCTTCGGTCTTATAACTAAAAATCCCACACAGCATAAATTTCTGTGCAGGATATAACTTCAGCCGGTGAGGTTTCCCGTCTTCGTCTATATATATTATTAGTCCTATAAAGCGGAACATTCGCCGCAAGCCCTGACCATCAAATTGGTACATGTGGCTTTGGTACATTTGCACGTACCGCCTAAAGCACCGAAACTCTGATTCACCGAGTAATCCTATGTCAGCCCTTTTTGTTAAAGCAACATAATAATCCCCAATAAACTCTTCCAGTTCCTTAGGCAATGCTACCGCTAATACATCTTCCTTAGTTACCGCCATACTCCCTGTATTCCTTTATCCCTTTATTGATTCTGGCCATTGCCGCCGCCCGGTCAGTTTTATACCATTGGTGAATCTGCTCATGGCTTTCTTTGCTAACCGTAATCAGATTATCAAGGTTGAATGTCAAATCCGGGTCTTCGTCACGAGGGATTATGTGGTGAATATATGGTTTAGCACATACCCTTTTAATCCCCACCGCCAAAAGCCAAATATCATAATCGCTGTATCTCAGCCGGACGTTCTTCCGGCATTTCTCCCACAATCGGCTTTTGTATATTCGCCGTTGTTCGTCCTTTTCCAACCGCCTTTTATCCGACTTGGCAGCAAACTTTTTACTGCATACCGGGCAATGCCGCCCTTCATACAACTCATGGCAGTTATTGCACCGTCGTTTAATCGTCATCTTCCAACGCCGCCAAAAATTGATTTCTTTGAGTAGCCAGTTTATCTTTAATGCTGTTCAGACCCAACACTTTGAACAGAGAAAGGACTTGTTTGTTCAATTTTTCGTAAATGTCCAGTTTCCCAATGATTCCTGATTGGGTTTCCGTTCCTTCCCTCATCCCTCTTTCAATATCCGCCGATAGTTCGTCAGCCATAACTGCGAACCGGCAATACTGAGATATAAGCCCCCGGTTAATTTCACAAACACTTTCGCACTGTTCCTTTTCCGACCAAATCAAATCTTCAAGGATTTTTGCCTTATTTTCGTCCTTAATTTTCGCCGAAACTGCTTTTTTTGTGCTTTTTTTAGTTGTTTTCTTTGCTTTTGTCGTCATTTTTTACTACTTTTTCTTGAAGTGAAAAAAAAAGAAAACTCCCAACCCGGTCTGCGTTTTCTTCCTTCCAAATTCCAAAACATACCCCTCGCCAAAATAAAAAGACCTGTTATATCTCTCCAACAATCCTATACAACAGTTCTGCCGCTTTAATATCGCCTGTCAATACCCTTCGTATCACTGCGGCCACACTTGCCTCTGCTACTGACATGTTCATTGCTGCCGCCTCTTGCAAGCTCTTGACCTCTTCCAGTTCTACCTGCTGTCCGTCACCCCTCAACGGCAACCTGAACATTATCTCTGCTATTTCCCTTAATCTTTTCTTTCTGGCTTTGGTTTCATCTGAAGCTTTCTTTCCTTTCTTGCCGCACTCTCTCGCTCTGCTCTCGCCCTTCTTGAACATTACGAGATTTGCTTTTTGCTTTTCTGTTACCATTTGCCCTGCCTTTTGCCTTGTTATTATTATATGATTTCATTTACTTTTGAAACCATTGTGACCATAGCACGTCTGCTATATGTGCCATCATATTGGGTGGCACGCTCATTCCGCATACATAACATGCTGTATTGGCCGACCTCTTCCCATAGTCATAGTCCACAGGGAATGTCTGTATTGCGGTTATGTCTTCCACCGTGCAATATGTTCCGTCACATGCCCTGAGTGGTATTGTTCCTGCTGTCAGTGTCATTGGCACTTCATTGTCATGCAGGATTGTCTGATTGTAAAATTTAAGCTTTCGCCCTAACCTCTTTTGTATCATACTGCAATTTGTTTCTTTGGCAGCATTCCTAATCAGCCACTCGGTATTGGTTCCTTCTTTTGGTTTTCTTCCACCATCCTTTGTTCTTATTTTCCCGAACGGGATTACCGGCTCATTTATTTCTATCTTCAGCTTTGGCCACCCCATTCTGTTCGCTATGAAGAATACACGCTCACGTCTTTGGGGGACATCCATAAATGCTGAATTTAGCAGGAATATTTGAACATTATATCCTAATTCCTTAAATCTCTTAATTATAAGATTGACATATCCTTTGGCGTTGCCTTTCAGCAATCCTGTTACATTTTCCGCCACAACTGCTTTGGGTTTTAATTTTTCCACCAAGTCAAGGAAGGTAAAGAATAAATCGTCAAGGGTCTGTTCTTTTTGTCCCTCGCGAAATACTTTCTTTTTTCCCCATGCTTTTTCCCTGTCACCTGCCATACTGAATGTGGAGCAGGGTGGCGAACCGTCCAAAATATCTATTCCATATAATTCTTCCGGTAAATCTTCCTTTTTAACCAATTCCCTGATGTCCATGCAGAAATTGTACTTTGGGTGGTGGTTTCTTTGATACAGTTCGTTTATTTTGGGGTCTATTTCGCAGTTTCCGATTACCTGAAACCCTGCTCTTTTGTAACCCATTGAACTGCCGCCGCCACAACTGAAGGTCGTAAATACCTTCACTGGTTTATCCGGATGCAGATCAGCCAATCTCCATTTAACACTATACTTCATCTGTTGAACCTGAACCCACAATAAGGGCATTCTGTATCAAACTCTGTGTCGTCAAAATCCGTTACTTGAATTTCGGCGGCACTGTTTTCCAATTCTTTGCCAATCTCAAATCCATAATCGCTCAAATCCAAACCGAGAGCATCCAAT
Source organism: Candidatus Phascolarctobacterium caballi (assembly GCA_018065225.1). Taxonomy (GTDB): domain Bacteria; phylum Bacillota; class Negativicutes; order Acidaminococcales; family Acidaminococcaceae; genus Phascolarctobacterium_B; species Phascolarctobacterium_B caballi. Next base: position 176 of record JAGHTS010000059.1, on the reverse strand, counting down.
TCCGCCTGCAGTTGTTCTTCGTCCCATGTTGCGTATGCCGCCACCTGATTATCTGCTATCCGGTAAGCCCTGATTTGCTCTTCAGTCAAATCTGTCACTATCACACAGGGTAATTCTTCAAATCCTAATTTTTTTGCCGCCAATACCCGGGCATGGCCACAAACTATAACATTATC
>JAGHTS010000200.1 GCA_018065225.1 Candidatus Phascolarctobacterium caballi | reverse complement strand
TTGTTTCCCCCATTTGGGGGGAAATGTCGCCTTTGGCGACAATAGGGGTTTTCATTTTTCTTTTACACTCCCGCCTTTCAAAATTCAAAATCAAATGCCTTCTCAAAGTGAAAAGTTCAAAAAGGCAAAGTAAAAATCACGTGATATTTGTTAAATATCACGTGATTTTTAGAACGCATTTTTGTGAAATTTGGTGATTTTAAAACAAAACTGTCTACAAAATTTGTACTTGTTTCAAAACTTTTAGTGATTTCCTTTTAAATTAAAAACGGATATTACGTAATATCCGCTGATATTACGTAATATCCGCTGATATTACGTAATATCCGCCTGCTTTTGTACATTATTTTATCACTTATATGGTTCTCTTACGCACGCTTTTGCCAAAAATAGCTATTCCTTTTCATACCCCTCATAATAATAAGATTGTTCAATACCTTTAAAAATTATTTTCCTGTCATAAACCTTATCCGTCAAATTGTTCTGCAACAAAGTCCTGATTTCCAAATCATTAATTGGACTACGCTCCATTGCCTGCAAATATTCCTCTTTGGAAATTTTACTCCAGTCAACCACCCTTCCCAACCGTTTTTTTAATATCAAATCCAGCCAAATTCTGGTACTTCTGCCATTTCCTTCCATAAAAGGGTGTGCCACATTCATTTCCACATATTTGGCAACAATTTGCTCAAAAGTTTGTTCCGGCATTTTTTCAATGCTACTTAACGCCGCCCCCAAATATAAAGTATTTGCAAAACGGAAATTGCCTTTAGAAATATTTTTAGTTCTGATTTTTCCTGCAAAATCATACAGTCCGTTAAACAGATATTTATGTATTTCCTGCAAACCCTGCACTGTTCCCACAGAAATTTTGTCAATATCACCAGTACTATACAACTGTTTGGCGTTTTCCAAACTTTGCCCGTTAATTTTATTGGTATTTAAATCCATTTTATACCTTTCTGTAAATAAAAATTTGTTTATTAAGGTATGTTTTGAAATCCCTCTTCTTATATCCAACCGTTTTTAATCATGGTTTCGGCAATCTGTAAAGTATTAAGTGCCGCCCCTTTACGGATTTGGTCGCCTACCACCCACAAATTAAATGTATTTGCCTGTGTTTCATCCCTACGCAAACGACCTACAAAACAATCATTTTGGTCGCTGGTATAAAGCGGCATGGGATATTCCTGCTGTATGGGGTTATCAAGCATTTGCACCCCGGGAAAATTATTAATGGCATCCCGCATTGCCTGCAAATCCAAATCGTGTTCAAATTCTATATTGACGCTTTCGCTGTGACTGCGGTACACAGGCACCCGTACACAGGTTGCTGTAACTTTAAGATTTGGGTCAGCAAAAATTTTTTGCGTTTCGTTAACCATTTTGATTTCTTCTTTGGTATATAAATCTTCCAAAAAGATATCAATCTGCGGAATAAGATTAAAAGCAATGGGATAATGTTTTGGCATACTGCCTGTTGGCAACAAATCGGCTGTCATTTCCTGTCCGTTGCAATACTGTTTGACCTGCTTTTCCAATTCTTCTATGCCCTCTTTGCCTGCACCTGATACCGCCTGATAGGTGCTTACAACAATTCTTTTGATTTTTGCCAAATCATAAAGGGGTTTTAATGCCATACACATAATAATTGTAGAACAGTTGGGGTTGGCAATTATACCTTTATGTTGCAAAATCGCCTGCGGATTGACCTCCGGCACCACCAAAGGCACATCTTTGTCCATTCGGAATGTACTGCTGTTGTCTATAACCACAGCACCTGCCTTAACCGCATAGGGGGCAAATTCTTTGGAAATACTGCCACCTGCAAACAGGGCAATATCAATTCCGGCAAAAGAATCTTTTGTTGCTTCCTGCACCACATATTCTTTGCCGCAAACTTTTAATTTTGTTCCGGCGCTACGCTTGGATGCCAACAACCGCAATTCATCAAACGGAAAATTCCGTTCCTCAATCAGTTTTAAAAATTCTGTGCCTACCGCCCCGGTTGCGCCCAAAATCGCCACATTATACTTTTTCATAATTCACCTCCTATAATATTTTTTCCAACCCGTAAACCAGTCCCTGATAATTTTTGATTTTTTGACAAGCCAAAATCACTCCGGGCATATAACATTCCCTGTTAATCGGCTCAGTTGCTATCCTCAAAGTTTCACCCTGTCCGCCAAAAACTACTTCCTGCGATGCCACATAGCCGGGCAAACGCAAACTGTGAATTTTCATTCCCTCAAAATCCGCACCCCGACAACCTGCCATTGTTTCTTTTTCGTCAGGATGCCCCTGATGCATTTTTTTGCGGACTTCCGCAATTTTTTGTGCTGTCAAAATAGCAGTACCGCTGGGAGCATCAAGTTTTTTGTCATGATGTTTTTCAATAATTTCCACATTGGGGAAATATTTTGCGGCTTCGCAAGCCAATTTTATCATTACTACTGCACCCAATGCAAAATTAGGGGCAATCAAAACCGCTGTTTTATTGGCATTGGCTAACTTGTCCACTTCCTCCAAGTTTTCATTACTAAACCCAGTTGTACCAACAACACAGGCAACGCCTGTTGGCAATATCTTACGCAAAGTGTCCATTACCACATCGGGTTTGGTAAAATCTACCACGACATCGGGTTTGGTTGTTTTGATAGCATGCAAAACATCTGTATCAACATTCAATCCACCCGCAACACCATTATGAATATCCACAACTGCCGCCAATTCAAACCCTGCTTCACTTTGGATTTTTTTGACAACTTCCTGACCCATACGTCCTAAAGCGCCGTTAACCAAAACTTTCATAAATTCTTTTCCTTTCCCGTTATTTGAAATAATTTATACCCGACACAAATAATTTTTGGTCTTTATTTCCCTCAATATTGCGGTACAAGCCATCTGTATAACGCTCACTATGTCCCATTTTGCCTAAAATTCTGCCATCCAAACTGGTAATGCCCTCAATAGCATACAAACTTCCATTAGGATTAAACGGAGTATTCATAGTTGGTTCTCCCTGCAAATTGACATATTGGGTAGCAACCTGTCCGTTGGCAAAAAGTTCTTTAATAATGTTTTCGGGAGCATAAAACCTGCCCTCACCATGAGAAACTGCAACAGCGTGTTCCTCGCCCGGTTCACAAGCTGCAAACCATGGTGATTTGTTGGAAACCACTTTTGTCCGCACAATTTGTGAAATATGCCTGCCAATTTCATTAAAGGTCAATGTGGGCGAATTATCTTCCATATCCCTAATTTCACCATAAGGAACCAGCCCCAACTTAATCAATGCTTGAAAACCGTTACAAATACCTAACATCAACCCGTCACGTTCATTTAACAGATTTAGAATTGCCTCTTTGATACGCGGATTACGCAACATAGTTGCAATAAATTTACCGCTACCATCCGGCTCATCCCCCGCACTGAATCCTCCCGGGAACATCACTATTTGTGAATTGTTAATATATTTCACCATTGCCTGTACAGATTCTTCAATGGCAGACGGTGTAAGGTTACGGATAACAAGCGTATCTGTTACTGCTCCTGCATCCTTAAATGCTGCTGCTGAATCATACTCACAGTTTGTACCCGGAAAAACAGGAATAAACACTCGTGGTTTGGCAATTGTCACAGATGCCGTCAATGGCAATTTGTTTTTATACAATGGCTGTTTAATATCTGTTATTTCGGCAACCGGCATCAATTTATTCGGAAAAATTCCCTGTAAAGTTCCCTCGTATGCCTGCAAAGCATCTTTTTGAGGAATAACCTGCCCGTTAAGATGTATCTCCGGCTTATCAATAACTTTGCCAAGCACAGTATATTGAATGTCAGCAAACACATCTTTGGCATCACCGTCTGCCAACTCCACCACCATACCGCCCGGTTGCAAAGTGAACAACATATTTTCATCCATCTTATCAGCAAACTCAAACCCCAACTGATTGCCCAAACCCATGACAGAGACCAATGCCGCCAATCCGCCATCTTTAACAACTCCTGCTGAAGCAATTTTTCCATTTTTTATAGCTTGATGTACTGCACGTAAATTTTTACGTAAAATTGCAAAATCCAAAACTTCTTCCCCGTTACGCGGACAACTCAGAAATACAACTTGATTACCCGCTTTCTTGAAATCTGCCGATACAGTATATCTGCCCTCAGTAACACCAACTGCAAAAGACACCAGTGTTGGCGGCACTGTTTTATCCATAAATGTACCGCTCATAGAATCTTTACCACCAATAGGCGGTAACTCCAAAGCATCTGTTACAGCAAATGCCCCCAATAAAGCACTAAACGGATCCCCCCAACTGCTGCTGTCATGTAATTTGGGGAAATACTCCTGCAACGTCAAACGTATTTTATCAGGGTCAGCACCAAGTGCCACAGCCCGCACAACAGATTCTGTAACCGCATACATTCCTCCGTGAAACGGACTCCAACAAGCAACATCAGGACTATATCCGCAAGCCATAATTGATACCGCATCAGTTTTACCGTGCAAAACAGGGATACGCCCAACCATACCCTCAGACGGTGTTAACTGCATTTTACCCCCAAAAGGCATTTGGACAGTTCCCCTGCCTATTGTACTGTCAAAACGTTCCACCAAACCTTTTTGACTGCAAACATTTAATCTGCTTAAATTTGCCAACCATTTATTCAATAAGTTATTTTCATTAGCAACTTCATTGGGAATTTTAGTAAAGACAGAATTGCCACTACTGCCAATCACTTCAACTATTGTATGTTGCGGAACACCGTTAGTGTCAAGAAACGCACGTGACAAATCCACAATTTTGTCACCTTGCCAATACATCACCAACCGACCGGTATCTGTAACATCGGCAACAACTGTTGCTTCCAAATTTTCTTTGTCAGCAAAAGAAATAAACCTGTCACGGTTTTCGGCAGCAATCACCACAGCCATACGTTCCTGTGATTCTGATATAGCTAATTCTGTGCCATCCAAGCCCTCGTATTTTTTAGGTACCAAATCAAGATTAATTTCCAGCCCGTCCGTAAGTTCACCAATGGCAACAGACACCCCGCCAGCCCCAAAATCATTACAACGCTTAATCATTGTAGTAACTTCCTGATTGCGAAATAAACGTTGCAACTTCCTTTCCGTATTGGCATTTCCTTTTTGCACCTCTGCACCGCAATTAGTTAACGAGTCAGTAGTAT
>JAGHTS010000330.1 GCA_018065225.1 Candidatus Phascolarctobacterium caballi | reverse complement strand
CACAATATACTTTCTTGCAATAATGGGTATTTTATCTATTTTGTAGTATAATAGAATAAAAATCAGTGTACAATTATGGAAAATTGGTTAGCAAGAGCAGAAATGCTTTTAGGAAAAGAAAAAATAGAACGGTTGGCGGCTGCTCATGTAATGATATTTGGTTTGGGTGGTGTGGGCAGTTATGTGACAGAAGCACTTGCCCGTAGTGGTGTTGGATATCTTACTTTAATTGACGGAGATGTTTTCACTTTAACAAATCTTAACCGTCAGTTGGGAGCGGTACAATGTACTATTGGCAAACTAAAAACCGAAGTTATGCACCAACGTATTAAAGAAATCAATCCTTTATGTAAAATTAAAATCATTAGTGAAATTTATAGGGCAGGAGATTTTGAAAAATATATTACAGATAAAACAGATTTTGTGGCTGATGCCATTGATGACACCAAAGCCAAAGCAGATTTACTGGCAGAATGTTATAGACACAAAATACCTGTTATTAGTGCAATGGGAACCGGCAACAAATTAGACCCATCTAAATTAGTGCTGACAGACATCGGTAAAACAAGTGGGTGTCCGCTTGCACGCAGTGTCAGACATGAATTACGGAAGTTTAAGATTGAAAAAGGAATAAATGTTGTTTATTCAACAGAAAAACCTATTGATACAGGCAGTAATGTGACTGGCAGTATGATGTTCGTGCCTGCAAGTGCAGGAATTTTAATGGCAAGCCATATTGTCAGAAAGATAGTTGGTGATAAATAAAATGATGGACAGTTTATTTATGACAGACAGCCAAAGAAAAAAACCATTGGCAGACAGGATGCGTCCCCAATGTCTTGATGATTTTGTGGGACAGGAAAAAGTTGTCGGTAAAGGGAGCCCTTTGCGACGGATGATTGAAAAAGACGCTTTGCAAAGTGTGCTTTTTTATGGGCCTCCGGGTACAGGAAAAACAACTTTGGCAGAAGTGATTGCCCATACCACAGGGGAAAACTTTGTAGCAATAAATGCAGTTTCCAGCGGCGTGCCGGAGCTGCGGAAATTAATTCAAAAAGCACAAGATACTTTGCGTAGTGGGATGGGGAGGACGATTGTTTTTATCGACGAAATACATCGTTTTAACAAAGCACAACAGGATGTACTATTACCTTATGTGGAAAATGCCACCATTATTTTGGTCGGCGCTACCACAGAAAATCCTTTTTTTGAAATAAACTCACCATTGTTAAGCCGTATGAAAGTTATACGGTTGGAAAAACTTAATTCTGTACATATTCAACAGATTTTATTGCGGGCGGTACACGACAAAGCAAATGGTTTTGGTGATAGTTTTCAGATTACAGAAGACGCTTTAAAAATTATTGCAGATTTTTGTGGTGGTGATGCCCGTGGCGCTTTGAATATTTTGGAACAGGCAGAGTTTATGCTGCCTGAAAAACAAGATAGGATCATAACAGCGGAAGTGTTACGCAATATTATTGGTAATGCTATGCAAAGATATGATAAAAAAGGTGATCAGCATTATGACATTATCTCGGCATTTATCAAAAGTATGCGTGGTAGTGATGCCAATGCCGCTTTGCATTATTTGGCAAGAATGATTGAGGGTGGCGAAGATTTACGTTTTATTGCCCGGCGGATTTGTATTTGTGCCGCTGAAGATGTAGGATTGGCAGACCCGCAAGCCATTGTAGTTGCCAATGCTTGTGCACAGGTGGCAGATTTTGTTGGGTATCCTGAGGCACAGTTGCCTTTAAGTGAAGCGGTTCTTTATATTTGCAATGCCCCAAAATCTAATTCTGCCACTATGGGGATTGAATATGCCCGTAACGATATAAGAAATAACCGTATTGGTAATGTCCCGCCACATTTGAGGGATGCACATTATCCCGGTTCGGAACAGTTCGGACATGGAATTGATTATAAATATCCACACAGTTATGGCGGTTGGGTGGAACAACAGTATCTTCCCGATGAATTAGTGGGAGTTGAATACTATAAACCTACAGGCAACGGGGATGATAAAGGTTGCAGGCAGACCAAAAAAGGGGGAAAATATATAAAAACATTGAATTAACACAAATAAAAAAGGTATTAAAGTTACCCTTTAATACCTTTTTGTATATTCTTTGAAAAGTCAATCAATTTACAAATCTTTTATTCATCACGTCATAAGAAATAGTTGCTTTTTTTGAAGCACCGTTTAAACTTGCGTTTTTAAAAACGGCAAGCTTGGTTTTCCAACAATAAGTTGCAGAATCTGCACGAATATTGTTGTTTTCGTGTTTAAAATAGATGTTACCATTTACATAGGCAGTACGATCTTTATGTTTTACATAAACATTGTCACAATTAAATAACATTTCTTTAAAATTTAGAACAATATTACCACGGGCAGTGACTTCCTGACTGTAAAGTTTTACTTGTGCAGTATCAGCCTTTATTATAACTTGCTCTCCATGTGTAGGGAATTTGACATAAACATGCCCGTTTAAATCATAAATTCCTGTCAATGGATTGAAATGACGGACATCACTGGTTATAATAAAATTTCCATTTTGTTCTGCTTTTGCCACATCAGCAGCATTAAAACTTTTGCTGTCAGCATAAGTGAATAA
>JAGHTS010000313.1 GCA_018065225.1 Candidatus Phascolarctobacterium caballi | reverse complement strand
ACCAGTATGGGGGTGTTTGAGGTTAAGTTGGCTACGGAGGATGCTCCGGGTACTGTGCAGAATTTTGTGAATTTGGCTAATAAGGGTTTTTATAACGGGTTGACATTTCATCGGGTTATTCCCGGTTTTATGATTCAAGGCGGTTGTCCGCGAGGTGACGGTACTGGCGGTCCGGGATACAGGATTAAGGATGAAATCAGTCCCAGACTGAAACACAGTATGGCTGGCATCCTTTCTATGGCTAATGCAGGACCAAATACAGGTGGTAGCCAGTTCTTTATCACTTTGGCGCCTACTCCTTGGTTGGACGGCAAACACGCCATTTTTGGCAAAGTGGGCAAGGGTATGGAAGTTGTAAGAAAGATTGGCAAGGTTGATACTGATTTTCAGGACAGACCGTTGCGTAAAGTTATTATTTATAATATTAAGATTGTTGAAAATTGATTGAGAAAAAGTTGGAATTAAGTGAACAGGCGGAGATTGTAGGGATTTGCGGCCATAATGACGAATTTTTGCGTCTTGTCCGCAAATCTTTTGGTGTTCAGATTGTGGCACGGGGTATAGGGCTTGCGATTTCGGGTGAAAATGAGGATGAGGTTTGCAAGGTTGAACGTCTGTTTAGGGAACTGTATTTTTTGTACAAGCAGGATACGCCTTTGACGGAATATGATGTCAGGTATGCGGTCAAGGCATTTAAGGACGGGGTTGTGGAGCGGTTGCATACTATGTATGCTGATACGATTATTCATACTTTGCGTGGCAGACAGGTTAAGGCAAAAACTTTGGGTCAGCAAATGTATATTGAGGCAATCCGTTCCAGTTTCATTACTTTTGGAATTGGCCCTGCCGGTACAGGCAAAACTTATTTGGCGGTGGCATTGGCGGTGGCGGCGTTGAAGTCCCATCAGGTTGAAAGAATTATTTTGACCCGTCCTGTGGTGGAAGCAGGGGAAAAGTTGGGGTTTCTTCCGGGTGATTTGCGGGAAAAGATTGACCCGTATTTACGCCCTTTGTATGACGGGATGTATGATTTGCTTGGGTATGAAACCTTTCAAAAATATTTGTCCAAAGGGATTATTGAGGTGGCGCCTTTGGCATATATGCGTGGCAGGACACTGAATGATGCTTTTGTGATTTTGGATGAGGCACAGAACACTACACCGGAGCAGATGAAGATGTTTTTGACCCGTTTTGGGTTTGGCAGCAAAATGGTGATTACGGGTGATGTTACGCAGATTGATTTGCCATCGGGCAAGTTGAGCGGACTGAAAGAGGCGGCAACGGTGTTGGGCAATGTTAAGGGCATCAGTGTGATCAAATTTAGTGGGGAAGATGTGGTCAGGCATGAGATTGTGGGTGCTATTATTAGGGCGTATGAGCATAAGGCAAATTGTGATGGAGAGTTGAAATGATTATTGGTTATGAAAATGCACAGGACAAAGTAAAGATTAGTTCTGATTTGGAAAGTAAATTGCAGGAGGGACTGGATGCGGTTGCCAAGTTACATAATTTGGGCGGCAAGACAGAGGTTTCGGTCACGCTGGTGGATGATACGGAAATCCACCAGTTGAACAGGGATTACCGAAAGGTGGACAGACCTACGGATGTGTTGAGTTTTGCTTTGGACGAGGGGGAAGAGCCGAAATTGGTGGATGCTCCTGAAGAACATTTGTTGGGGGATATTATCATTAGTGCGGAAACTGCACAGCGGCAGGGTGATGAATTTGGACACGGGTTGGAACGGGAGATTGTGTATTTGGCGGTACACGGTTTGCTGCATTTGTTGGGGTATGACCATATACAGGAAGAAGATAAAAAAATTATGCGAGCCAAAGAGGAAGAGGCATTGAGGGCGATTCGGTTGAGTGAAGAATTTTTGGTGAAGGGATAAAATTATGGCAGAACATCGCAGTGGTTTTGTGGCGTTGGTTGGCAGGCCAAATGTGGGCAAGTCAACTTTGATGAATAAACTTGTGGGTGAAAAGATTGCTATCACAAGTCAGAAACCGCAGACCACCCGTAACAGAATTATGTGTATTTTGAATACGGCAAATGCCCAAATGGTGTTTTGGGATACGCCGGGCATCCACAAGCCGCAACACAAACTGGGTGATTATATGGTGAAAACTGCATTGGATACTTTGCAGGAAGTGGATGTGGTGTTGTTTGTGGCGGATGTTACTGCCAAGCGGGGCGCGGGGGAAGATTTTATTTTGAATGTGTTGCGTGAAGTAAAATGCCCTGTGGTTTTGGCGCTTAACAAGATTGACAAACTGGAACACAAGGAGCAGTTGCTGACAGTGATTGCCAGTTTTACCAAAGATTTTCAATTTGCGTCGGTTGTGCCTGTAAGTGCGTTGCAGGATACAGATTTTTCGGGACTGACACAGGAGATAGAACAGCATTTGCCTGTTGGACCGGATTATTATGACGAAGATGTGCTGACTGACCAGCCGGAACGGGTGATTGCGGCGGAAATTGTCAGGGAAAAGATTTTGCAGTTGACACAGGACGAGGTACCTCATTCTGTGGCGGTGGAAGTTGTAGCATTTAAGGAACGGGACAATGGTATGGTTTTTATCAGCGGCAACATTTATGTGGAAAGAGATTCGCAAAAGGGCATTTTGATTGGGGCAAAGGGAAGTATGCTGAAAAAGATTGGAGAACTTGCCCGTGCTGATATAGAAAAATTGATTGGGACAAAGGTGTTTTTGCAGTTGTGGGTCAAGGTTCGTGCGGACTGGCGGAATAATTTAAAAACATTAAAAGAGTTTGGTTACAAGAATGACAGAGTTTAGTGATGAGGGGATTGTCCTGCGGGTTGAGGACAGGGATACCAGCGACAAATATGTAACTTGTTTTAGTCGTAATCACGGCAGAGTGCGGTTTGTAGCTTATGGTGCAAGATATCAAAAGTCTGTTGCGGGGCGGATATTGCAGCCATTTGCTCATCTTAATTTGGAATTACAGACGGGCAATCTGATTGATAAATTACGCAGTTGTGAATTACAGTCATTGCCTGTAAAATATGATTTTAAGCAGATGGCGTATGCGGCGGTGGTGACGGAACTGACGGAGGTGTTTACCGCTGACCACGAGCCGGAAGAACAGTTGTTTTTGTTATTGCAGGAAATTTTGCGACTGATAAACAAACGTAATCCCCGTCTGGTGACATTGCTTTATACTGTCAAACTTTTGGCAAGTACGGGCTTTCGTCCGCAAATGGATGAATGTGTGCTATGCCATAAGGGTTGGGCTGACGAAACTAAAATGTTTTTTTCGGCTTTGCAGGGCGGTGTGCTGTGTGAGCAGTGTGGCAAAGATGAAGAGTTGATGTTTGGCAAAGGGGCAAGAGAACTGTATTACAGTTTGGCAAAGTTTGAGTTGGACAAACCGACGGAATTTTCGGTGCAAGGGTCAGATTTGATGCAACTGGAAAAAGCGTTGTTAAAGTTTATTGTTTTTCAAACAGACAAACCTTTGAAATCACTTGCGTATTTAAGCCAAATCGGACTATAATATCACATTATTGTATGGAGGAAACAGGAATGGATTTTCAAACAATTATTTTGAAATTGCAAACATTTTGGGCAAAGCAAAAATGTATTTTAAGTGAGCCCTATGATGTGGAAAAAGGTGCAGGAACAATGAACCCGTCCACTTTTTTAAGGGTGTTGGGGCCGGAACCTTGGCGTGTGGCATATGTGGAGCCAAGCCGCAGACCGGCAGACGGGCGTTATGGTGACAACCCAAACCGTTTGTATCAACACCACCAGTTTCAGGTTATCATTAAACCGAGTCCCGAAAATATACAGGAACTTTATCTGCAAAGTTTGGCGGAGTTGGGGATTAAGGCGGAGGAACATGATATTCGTTTTGTTGAAGACAACTGGGAATCACCGACTTTGGGGGCATGGGGTTTAGGTTGGGAAGTTTGGCTGGATGGTATGGAAATTACCCAATTCACTTATTTTCAGCAGGTAGGCAGTTTGGATGTCAAACCTGTGGCAGTGGAAATCACTTATGGCTTGGAGCGTTTGGCAATGTATATTCAAGGGGTGGAAAATGTTTATGATGTGCAATGGGTGGATGATGTGACCTATGGCGATGTTTTCCATACCAATGAGGTAGAAAATTCTTATTATAATTTTGAAATTGCAGATACAGAGTTATTGTTTGATTTGTTCAATAAATATGAAGCAGAGGCAAAACGGGTAATTGCTTTGGGCTATGTCCGTCCTGCTTATGACTATGTTTTGAAATGTTCCCATACTTTTAACTTGTTGGACAGTCGTGGTGCGATTTCGGTTAACGAGCGGACGGCGTATATTGGCAGGGTAAGAAATATGGCACGGTTGTGTGCGTCTGCATATGTGGAACAACGTGAAAAATTGGGATTCCCCATGTTAAAGAAAGGGGAGGTGAAATAATGGAGAGATTACTTTTTGAAATTGGCACAGAAGAAATACCGGCAAACTTTATGCAGGGAATTTTGGCACAACTGCAAGAGTTGGGAGCCAAAAAATTGCAGGAACAACGGATTCCTTTTCAATCGGTAAAGGTTTACGGTACACCGCGTCGTGTAACATTTATTGCGGAAGGTGTGGCAGAAACACAGGCGGATTCAACAGTGGAGGCAAAGGGCCCCAGTGTAAAAATTGCATTTAAAGACGGTGCACCGTCCAAAGCGGCAGAGGGTTTTGCCCGGGGTCAGGGTGTGGATGTCAAAGATTTAGAAGTGCGTGGCGAATATGTTTATGCGGTAAAACATTTGGCAGGTCAGGCGGTAGTGACATTGTTGCCTGAGGTTTTGAACGGTATTCTTAACGGTTTAAGTTTCCCCAAAAATATGCGCTGGGCGGATCATGATATCCGTTTTGTACGTCCCGTACATTGGCTGGTAGCATTGTATGGCAACAAGGTTGTGCCTGTAGAATTTGCAGGAGTGAAATCCGGCAATAAAACAAGGGGACACCGTTTTCTGTCCAGTGACACATTGACAGAAGTTGCCTGTGCAGGCGATTATGAAAAGGTGATGGAATCTTTGTTTGTTATGGTTGACCAAGATGTCCGCAAGAAACTGATTCGCCAGCAAGTAGAACAACTGGCAGTTAAGGAAGGCGGTCAGGCGGAGATTAAGGAAGATTTGTTGGAAGAAGTAACTTATTTGGTTGAATATCCTACGGCTTTGTGTGGGCAGTTTGAAACAAAATTTTTGCAGTTGCCAAAGGAATGTATTATTACCCCGATGCGTGAGCATCAAAGGTATTTCCCTGTATTAAAAGCAGATGGTACATTGCTTAATAAATTTATCACGGTACGTAATGGCGGCGAAAAATTTTTGGATGTGGTTGCACATGGGAATGAACGTGTATTGCGTGCCCGTCTGAGTGATGCGGAATTTTTCTTTAAAGAAGACAGAAAATTGTCGTTGGAGCAACGTCTGCCCAAATTGGAAACTGTGTCTTTCCAAGAAGATTTGGGCAATATGCGGGACAAGTCAGAACGTATGGATAAGGCGGAAACTTTGCTTAACAAGGAAATCAATGTTAAGGTTGACCAAAAGAATTTGGAACGCACGGCATTGCTTTGCAAAGCTGATTTGGTTGCAGGGATGGTAGTTGAATTTACGGAGTTACAGGGTGTAATGGGGCGTGAGTATGCCAAACTTGATGGTGAGGCGGCAGAAGTTTCCACAGGTATTTTTGAACATTATTTGCCCCGTTTTGCTGGTGATGTTTTGCCTGCAACAGATATTGGCAGATTGGTTGGCATTGCAGACAAATTGGATAACATTGTGGCTACATTCAGCAGGGGGTTGGCGCCTACGGGCAGTCAGGATCCCTATGCTTTAAGGCGGCAGGCATTGGGTATTATTAACATTATTATTGCTGCCAACTATCATTTCAGTTTAAATAAGGTGTTGGGCGGCATTGCCGATTTGCTGAACATTCCTGCGGATAAAAAGACGGCAGATTTGTTGAAGCAGATTATTGATTTTATTAAACAACGGTTGAAAAATATGTTGATAGAACAGGGAATACGTTATGATGTGGTGGATGCGGTGTTGGCAGAAAGCAAAAATGATGATGTGGCAGACCTTTACAAACGCGCCTTGGCTTTGAACAAGTTTGTGGTTACAGAAACAGCAGAGGAGTTAATTCAGGCGGCAACCAGAGTTAATAATTTGTGCAAAAAATCTGAAGGAGAGTATGCTATCAATACTGATTTGTTCCAAAAGGATGCCGAAACAGTATTGCACAATCAAACAGTGGCATTGAACAAAGAAATGTTGCCCTTAATTGTTAAATTTGATTATGAGGCGGTTTTGGCAGTTGCCGTTAAATTGGTGCCTGCCATTAACAAGTTTTTTGACGATGTCATGGTAATGGATAAGGACGAAAATGTTAAAAATAACCGTTTGGCATTGCTGGCTGCGGTACAGGATATTACCAATGCAGTCGGTGATTTGGGTTGTATCGTGCAACAATAACTAAAAAGTATACAAAAATCCCCTGTGAAAACAGGGGATTTTTGTATACATAGTGTTTGCTATTGCTAATAACCACAAGATATGGCATAATACAAATATAGGCGTATGCCTAAATGAATTTGAGAGGTGTAAAAATGTCAAAAAAAGTGCAACAGTTATTGTTGGTCTTTGCTATTGGCGCAGTAATTTGGTTCTGCCCAATCCCTAACGGTGTAAAACCGGAAGCTTGGCATTTATTGGCTATCTTTGTAGCTACAATTATTGGTTTTATTTTGCATCCGCTGCCTATTGGTGCGATTGCGTTGATGGCTGCCAGCTTGTCAGGATTCTTGAAAATTTTAAAACCGGCAGAGGCCTTAAAAGGGTATGGAGACGCCACAATTTGGCTGATTGTTTCTGCATACTTGTTTGCTTTGGGTTTTGTAAAAACCGGCTTGGGCAAACGTATTGCTTATAACATTATGGCTGCCATTGGTGACAGTTCTTTGAAACTTGGTTATGCAATGGCGTTGTCTGATTTGGTAGTTTCTCCTGCAACCCCGTCTAATACTGCCCGTGCCGGCGGTATTTTGTTCCCCATTGTTAAATCTTTGGCAGTCGCTTTTAAATCTGAACCCGGTGAAACTGCCCGTAAGATTGGCGGTTATTTAATGAAAAGTACTTTCCAAGTTAACTGTGTCACCAGTTCTATGTTTATTACTGCAGTTGCTCCTAACGCTTTGGCAGTATCCTTGGCGGCAAAAGCAACTGGTATGGAAATTAGCTGGGGGCAATGGGCTTTGGCATGTATTGTTCCGGGTTTGATTTGCGTGGCAATTGTACCTTATTTGGTATATAAACTCTATCCGCCTGAAATTACCCATACTCCTGAAGCAAAAGATATTGCTCACAAAGAATTGTTGGCGATGGGTAAAATGAGCAAGAGAGAAAAGATTGTATTGTTTGTGTTTATTCTGTCCTTGCTTTTGTGGGCAACCGCCAAATTTACAGGATTAAATGCTACGATGGTGGCTATGGTGGGTGTTTCCATTATGTTGGTTGGCGGAGCCATTGAATGGGATGACGTTATATCCCAAAAAGGTGCTTGGGACACTTTGGTTTGGATGGGGACATTGATGGCTTTGGCTTCCGGCTTGAATAAACTTGGTTTGATTAAATGGTTTGCAAATCTTGTTGCAGGTTATTTGACAGGGTTTAGTTGGATGGCAGCATTGGGAATTCTTATAATTATTTATATGTGGTCCCACTATGCTTTTGCATCCTTGTCAGCACACGTTGCAGCGATGTTCCAAGCATTTGTGGCTGTAGCTGTTGGTGCAGGTGCACCGCCTTTCTTGGCAATTATGAGCTTGGCTTGCCTGACAGGTTTGCAAGGTTGTTTGACCCATTATGCAACAGGTCCTGCCCCGATTTATTTTGGTGCTGGTTATGTTAATCAAAATGATTGGTGGAAGATTGGTTTTATTATTTCTTTAATTACAGTTCCCGTGTTTATTTTCATCGGTGGAACTTGGTGGAAAGTTTTAGGTTACTGGTAATTTGAATTTGTAATGTTATAAAAAGCCGTTCACTTTCGTGGACGGCTTTTTATGTTGGAAAATGGCCTTAAAATTTAGACAAATCATTTCTAAAAAATTTTTATGTGAAATGACATTAAAACAATTGTATTTTTGGTGATTTTAAAAAAATATATTTGGATTAGAATATTATACTGAATTGCATACTTTTATTAAACAAGTTCGTCTAAATAATTTTTTAAGATGATTAAACGACAAAGGTCATTCATTTGTTATTTTATTCGTTGTTTATGCTATAATATAAAAATGGACAAAAAGATTGCCGAGATGTTGGATGCCAAAACAGCAGTATTTGCGGGCGAGGGCAAACAATTTTTACAAGATGAAATGAATTTAAGGACTGTGGCATATATGTTGGGAGATGTGCTTTTGCCAATGTGTTGTATGGTATGTAATACCGGGCATTTGAAAAGGATATTGTCTATGACAAAATTGTGTGCGGATAATGTGGATTTGCAAAAGGAATTGGCAAAATTGATTTACGATTATTTGGCACAATGTAATGGGTTATGAGATTATGGAGTTTACACCGCAAAGATTTTTGAATGGTATAGCAAAAAAAGAGCAGTTGCCGGCATTGGTTGCTTTACTGGGTAACGAAAGTTATTATCGGGTTAATGTATTGTCGGCATTGACTGAATATGTGTTTGCTGATATTGAACCGCAGGACAGGGAAATTCACCGTTTTGAGCAGGATATGGATTTGACTGAGTTGGAACAGGTGATTAACAGTTATCCTTTTTTTGGTGGTAAAACCATGGTGGTTATTGCAGACGAAAAGTTTTTTGATACAGGGAAAAATGGAGTTTCGGAAGCGGCAACAAAGCGGCTGGAACAATTAACTAAAATTTTGGCAGATATTCCTGACTATTGTACTGTGGTTTTGTCTCTTGCAAAGTTGGACAAGCGGTTGAAATTTTACAAAAACATTAAAGACAAAGGGGCGATATGTGCTTGTGAACCGGTAAAGCCGGGTGATTTAGCTCCATGGTTGAAAGAACGGGCGGCAGAATTGGGTGGGGAATTTGATTATTCCGGCATTGGACAGATTATGGAATATCTTTTGCAAGTGGATGCAGCGCCTTTGGGTTTGTTGGAAAAAGAGATTGAAAAATTGGCAGTTGTGGCAGGTACAAAGACGCCTTGGACTAATGTGCAGGTGGAGCAGGTGTTCAGCGATTTGCCGGAATTGGGAAATTACAAATTGATGGATGCGGTTGGTAAGGCAGATTTGATGTCGGCATTAAAATATTTGAAATTGGAAGCGTTAAAAAGCAGACCAGAACCGGAAAAACTTATCGGTGGGTTGAGGAGCAAATTGAAACTGATGATATGGGTTTTAGAGTATCAAAGGGCAGGAATCAGCTTTGCCAAGATGGTAGAATCTTTTACAGATTTGAAGAGTGCGCAGTATCAGTTGAAAATGGTGGTCGCTAATTTACGGAACGGGTTCACGATGGAAAAATTAGTTTGGGCATATCAG
>JAGHTS010000013.1 GCA_018065225.1 Candidatus Phascolarctobacterium caballi | reverse complement strand
TTAGAAACTGAATAACATGTTTACCATTCCGCTCCATCCTTTGCGTTTGCCAAGGTATGCTTCTGCACCTAATCCAAGTTGTACATTTTTGTTTGCTTCCCAGTTTATTCCCGCTTCCACTATGCCCGTGTGTCCTTTCAGTTTTGGGGCGGGCGCACTGCCTATATCACTTATGCCTGCTTTGCATTCTCCGCTGAATTCGTGTTCCCACGCAAGCCCTACATAGGGTTTTACTGTTTCTTTGCCTTTGTTGACGTTAAAGTTGTATTTTCCGCCTACTCTTACTCTGTTGCTTTTTACTGCGTCAAAGTGGTATTCTTTGTCACCTACTGTGGCGTCACTGCCGCCTACGTGTCCATAGGTGTATCTGCCGTAGATGTCTATTTCATTCCACCCGTTGTTTACGGGATAGATGTGTCCTATTCCCATGGTGATTCCGTAGTATTTGCTGTCGGTGTTGTATCCGCCTATTTCTGTTTCGCTCCAGTCGGTTTTCTGTTTGCCGTAGCGGATGTTGCCTTCATAGTAGGTGTTGTTGTTCAGGGTCTGCCGTGCCATAAGTCCTGCTCCCCTGTTGACGCTTTCGCCTTCGCCGTGGATGGTGTTATTGTAGGTGTCAAAGTCCCCTTTGCCGTATTCAAAGAATACGCCGTAGGTGGTTTTGCCGGCGTGTGTCCATTTTTTGGTTGTGCCTACGCCTACCAGGAATCCCCAGCCGTCCATGTCTACATGGCTCCCTGTTTTGTATTTGGTGCGGGTCCCTGTTACTGCCCCAAAGGTGTCTATGTTGTAGTTTGTTTCTGTTTTGTCAAAATTGCCGGTGTTTTTCAAGAGGTTCTGCATGCCTTCTCCGCTTGCCAAGTCCGCACTTTGGTTGATCATTGCCACGGTTGCGGCGATGCCTTCAACGGGGGCTTTTTGTTGGTCGTCACCGCCGCCACTAATAAAATCTTTCAAAAGTGTTATTACCAAATCATATTGGTCGCCGTCCCCGTTCAAATCTTCGCCCGCATCGGTTTCATAATAAAACTCTGCCGCACCACCGAGAATATCACCGCCAGTAAATGTATCAGAAGTATCTCCGGAATCCACCAAAGTAATAACATCCCCAACATTAAGTTTTACACCGTTGGCGGCTTTGACATTGACTGTTGCTGTACCGCCATTTTTATCAACATATAACTTGCCTGTTTTTATAATTGTCTCCCCTGCTTGAGTACCCGCAGGCAAAGTGAAATTCATTGTTTGAAAATACCCTACTTCAGTTGACGTGCCTCCCAGTTTTATTTTCAGGTTCAAAGTGTTGTTGCTACTTGTGCAGGTTGCCGCTACATAACCGCCGTAAAGATTTTTTATGGTGTTAAAAGTACCCCCTTCAATGTTCACTGTGTTTCCTGTGGCATTGCCAGTATTCGCTACACGACCGCCGTTAAGTTTTTCTATATTATTAAAAGTACCCCCTTTAATGGTCACTGTGTTTCCTGTAGCATTGCCGGAGGAATCGCCCATGGTATTACCGGCTATAATTGTCGTCCCGGTAAAAGTGCCCCCTTTAATAATCACTTCGTTTTCCGTAGCATCACCACCACCGGAACTAACACCGCCATACACATTTTTATTTGTAAAAGTACCGTCGTTAATGGTTACTGTGTTCTTTTTAGCAACACCACCATTAGTTGCATCACCGCCATACACAATAGTATTAAAAGTACCGTTATTAATGGTTAGTGAGTTTTCAACCGCTCCACCAACGCCACCAAAACCGGCATAAATACTTCCTCCAAATGTACCGTTATCAATAATCACCGCATTTCCTCGGGCAGTAGTAGTGGCATTGCTGTTGTTAATTCTCCCGCCATAAATTCCACTATTAAAAGTACCATTGCTAATGGTTACTGTATTGTTGGCAACATTGCCATCTTGACTGTAACCGCCATAAATTTTTGCACGGATTGTTGTTGCACTGGTAGTGTTAAAAGTTATGGAGTTATTTTTTACATCCTCACTACCCGAAGTATAACCGCCAAAAATCTCAAATGGTGCAGTAACATTATTTCCATTGACTTGTGTACTGTCAGTAATTATAAGGTCAACACCAGTCGTTATAGCAGGGCTTGGCTTGGTATCAACAAAGCCAACTGTCGTCCCATACCATCCTGAAGCTACCGCCAATGCCTGCCCCATATACAGCATATTGCCAGCAAATACTGCCAACATAATTTTGTTTTTCAGATTGATTTTCATAATATTTACCATTTCTAACTAAAGGTATATTTTTTCTATTATACAACCTTTTTTACAAATTTACTTAAATTATTTAAAGTTTCAACTATTTCCCAATTTTTTCTATTACCCTTTTTCTCAAAGCAAACTCATAACATCTTCCCGCCTTTGCAAATTCAAAATCAAATCGCTTTTCAAAGTGA
>JAGHTS010000072.1 GCA_018065225.1 Candidatus Phascolarctobacterium caballi | reverse complement strand
TAGCAGAAGATAAAATAAATGTTACGTAACATTTAGAACGCAATGGGGTGGAGCGTGGTATAGGCAAGTTAAGGTACAGAATATGACCAGTTTAACAGGGCAGTTTATGATGTGGATAAAAAGGGCATTAATTGTACCTTGCAAAGGATATTATGAAGGATAATTAAGCAATTGGAAGTTGCCAAAAGTCGTGTACAATTTCTTGCACACGGCGTTTGCTATAATATTTAATTAAGATTTGGAGGTATATAAAATGAGTTTTGAAAGTGCAGAAAATAGATTGCTTGGTAAATGGAATAAAAAATATGGTATTAATCTGAATGATTACATATCAGGTGGTATAGCAGATGAACCGTCGTGGCTTGGTAGTGATTTTAAAGTAATGTATTTGGTGAAAGATGTTAATCATTGTGATAATGATTTTGATAAAAATAAATATTTTAAAGATCCTGATGGCAGTGAGATGATTAATACAATAATTTATTGGCAAAAAGCAATAAATGAAGCCCGTTTAAGTAGTTATGTCTTGGGAGATAGAACTTTATCTTGGTATAAGGATTTAGATTTATCTGTATTTGATAGTTTAAGTATAGATGAAAGAAAAGATTTGTTAAAACAAATAGCAGTAATTTGTGTTAAAAAGATGACAGGTAAAGATATGGTTAACAGACAATGTTTAAGTAAATTTTTACAAAACTATTTAGAATTGTTCAATTCTTTTGATTGTTGTAAATACAGACCGAATTTAATTGTAGGTGGTGAAATAACTCAAATTTTGGCTGATTTAGAAATAATAGAAAAAAAGGAATGGATGAAGACAGATAATGGTGTGAATTATGTTTATAAAGATGGAATAATTTATTTGGCATTTTATCATCCAAATATCAGGCTTGGTGGAACCTATTTATATTTTGCTTTGCGTGATGCAGTTAATATAATTTTGAAGAAATATTCATTTATCTAAGTTTTTGCAATATAGTTAAAATTTGTATTGGCAATGTACAAATTTTTGTACATAGATTATGGTATAGTGAATAGTAAAAGGAGGAACAAAAATGGAAAAGATGAAAGAAAAGATTGAAATTGGGCTTAATGAAGAAGGCAAGATTGTTGTGAATGCAGATGTTAAATCAATGGACTTTTTGAAAAAGGCGGTACGGGGAATCCAAATTGCTGTATTTGACCAACTTGTCAAGGAAGGGGAAACCAAAACTTTGTTTGGTATGATTTTGAAAACAGATGCAATTATGAGGGAGGCGTTGGCGGACAATAAAAATGCTTAAAATTATTTTTCACAAAGACCCTGAACGGGTGGGCGGCGGTATTACTGAAATTAATTGTAATGGGAAAAGATTAATCATTGATATGGGGGCAGATATGGATAAAGGGTTTGATTATGTTGAACCCAATCCTAATATTGATGGTTTGACTGCTGGTAAAAATAATGTGGGGGCAATTTTGATTACCCATTATCACCCCGACCATATTGGCTTATTAAAATATGCCCTTTCTGATATTTCTGTGTATATGAGTGAAGCAACACAGAAGGTGGCAGAGATTATGGAAAGTGGATTTGCACCCGATGCGGAAAAAGTTTCGCTTTATTATGAAACATTGCAAAAAGCAAAAATTATTCGTTTTGAGGATTTTGGCAAGCCGTTTATTCCTTGTGATGGGTTTGAAGTTGTACCTTTGCGAGTTGACCATTCCGCTTTTGATGCTATGGCTTATGTAGTTAAAGCGGACGGGAAAAAGATTTTCTTTACTGGAGATTACAGGGAACATGGTTATACAGGATTTAAAATAAAAAAATTATTCAAAATGTATGCCGGTGATGCAGATGTAATCATTACAGAAGGAACGCAAGTTTCCCGTCAGGCAGGCGGTATTGTCAGTGAAAATAAACTGCAAAAAGGATTTACAGAAATTTGTAAGAAATATAAGTATGTGTTGTATATGGGGTCATCCACTAATCTTGACAGTATTATCAGTATAGCACTGGCTGCTAAGAAGACAGGAAAATGTTTCGGCTATATTGACGAGTTTTCAAAAAAGATGACAGAAACATTGGCGGTTTTTGCCAAGTCAGATTTGTATAAAGGGTGGCAACCTGTAGAGCGTGATGTTAATAAGGGCAGGGTGGTTGTGTGCCGAATGAGTAATATTGCCTATATTAAAAAATTCTTTGAAAAGTA
>JAGHTS010000233.1 GCA_018065225.1 Candidatus Phascolarctobacterium caballi | reverse complement strand
GGTAGTGGACGAATACCATTGGCTTAGTGAGGAGGAAGCACTTAATTTGACGGCTATCGGTCAAAGCGCCCCGGGACTTTTGGCGGTAAATACTGCCATTGGTATTGGCTACCATATAGGCGGAATTAAGGCGGCTTTGGTCGGGGTGTTGGCTACTGCTTTACCTCCTTTAATTACATTAACTGTTGTCAGTTATATGTATGAAGAATTTGCTGCCAATATTTATATCCGCTACATTTTGAAAGGTATGCAATGTGGCGCAACTGCGATTTTGATTAGTGTGGTGTGGGATATGCTGGTTAAGCAGATGAAGAAAAAATTGGCATTGCCCTTATTAATTATTGGCATAACTTTGGTGGTTCATTTGTTTTTTAAGGTTGATTTGATGATTGCCTTAGTTGTGGCGGGATTAATTGGTTTGTTGTTTATGAAAGCGGAAAAATACAGTTGAGGTTGGCAAATGATTTATTGGGAATTGTTTTGGAGTTTTGTTAAGGTTGGTATTTTTTGTGTGGGTGGCGGTTATGCCTCTATGCCTTTGATTGAAGCACAGGTGGTGCAGGGTCACGGTTGGCTTACTTTGCAGGAATTTGTTGACATTTTTACCATTTCCCAAATGACGCCGGGACCTGTGGGTATCAATGCGGCGACATTTGTTGGTACAAAAGTTGCAGGTATTGGCGGTGCGGTAAGTGCCACCGCAGGTTTTATTTTTCCCAGTTTCTTTATTATGCTGACATTGGTATGGCTGATGAATAAATATGGCAACATAGGTGCGGTAAGAGGTTTGTTAAACGGGTTAAGGGCGGCGGTAATTGCCTTTATTGCCAGCGCAGGATTTGGGTTTATTACTTTGGCAATATGGAATACCGAGGGTATACCTGAGCAATTTGCCGATTTTTCGTGGATTGGCATTATTGTCTTGATTGTTTCATTAGTTGCCGTAAGAATGAAAACAAGTGTTATCCGCTTGTTGTGTTTAAGCGGTGTTTGCGGTTTGATTTTGGGAATATTGGGTTTGCATTAAGGAGGAAAAATGTTAAACAAAGAACGTTTGATTAAAGAGTTTGAGGAACTTGTTGCTTTGCCATGCGAAAGCAAAAAAGAGAAAAAAGTTGCGGAATTGGTTAAAGCAAAATTACAGCAGTTAGGTGTGGAATATTATGAGGATAATGTTAATTTGAAAACTGGCGGTGAATGTGGTAATGTTATTGCCTTTTTGCCAAGTAATGTGCAACATTTGGCAAAGCCGATTTTTTTTGAAGCCCATTTAGATTCAGTTTCCCCTTGCACAGGTACAAAAGTTATCCGCAAGAACGGGATTCTTTATAGTGACGGTACAACCGTGTTGGGCGGTGATGACAAGGTTGGTGTGGCATCAATGTTGGAAGCAATCAGGGCGATAAAAGAAGATAATTTGCAACACGGAGATGTACAGTTTTTGTTCACTGTCAGTGAGGAAATCGGTTGTTTTGGTGCAAAGTATTGTGACACCAAAAAAATCAAAGCGGAGTTTGGCTATTGCTTGGATACAGAGGGGCAGTTGGGTGACATTGTATATGCCGCCCCCAAACAATATGAAATTTGGGTTAAGGTTCTTGGCAAAACTGCTCACGGTGGAGCGGAGCCGGAAAAAGGCATCAATGCGGTTATGTTGGCAAGCAAGGCATTGTCTGCATTGCCACAATATGGCAGGATTGATGCGGAAACAACTATGAACATTGGTGTTATCAAAGGCGGGACAGCACATAATATTGTGCCTGCGGAATGTGAATTTGTTATTGATATGCGTTCATTAAATGATACAAAATTAGAGCGGTTAAAGGACGAAACAATAGAGATAATTAAAAAGAGTGTTTCTGCAAGCGGTGGTAAAACGGAAATTCAAGTTGACAATTCCTGTCCCGGTGCTGTGGTGGCAGAAAATCATCCCTGTGTGGCATTGGCATCTGCCGCAGCCAAAAATTTGGGGGCAAAGGAAATTCATTTGCAGAAATCTGGCGGTTGCAGTGACGGTAATTTTTATTGCGGGATGGGATTTCCTACGGTAGTTTTGGGAACAGGTATGAGCAATATTCACACCACAGAGGAATATTTGAAAGAAGAAGATTTGTTTAATACCGCCCGTTGGGTATATGAGATTGTCCGTTTGGCAGGGGAAGGAAAGTAAAATGAAATTAGTCAGTTGGAATGTAAACGGTTTGCGTGCCTGTATGAATAAAGGTTTTGCCGATTTTTTGCAGAATTGTGGAGCGGATGTTGTTTGTATCCAAGAAACAAAAATGCAGAAAGAGCAGGCAGATTTTGATTTTCCTGATTATTATGAATTTTGGAACAGTGCAGAAAAGAAAGGGTACAGCGGTACGGCAATTTTCAGCAAAGAGAAACCTGTCAATGTAACCTACGGCATAGGGATAGAAGAACATGACCACGAAGGCAGGGTTATAACTGCCGAATACAAAGATTTTTATTTGGTATGTTGTTACACTCCCAATGCCCAAAGGGAACTGACCCGCTTGGCTTACCGTGTGACTTGGGAAGATGCGTTCCGTAATTATTTATGTGAATTGGACAAGAAAAAACCAGTTGTTTTGTGTGGTGATTTAAACGTGGCACATAAAGAAATTGATTTGAAAAACCCCAAAAGCAACAGGGGTAATGCAGGTTTTACAGATGAGGAGCGGGGAAAGATGACGGAACTTTTGCAGGCGGGTTTTGTAGATTCTTTCCGTTATTTGTACCCTGACAAGGAAAATGCTTACAGTTGGTGGAGTTATATGTTCCACGCCCGGGATAAAAATGTGGGGTGGAGAATTGATTATTTTATTGTGTCGGAAAAATTGAAAGACAGGATTAAAGAGGCAGAAATTTATAGTAATGTTTTGGGCAGCGACCATTGTCCGGTGGGGTTGGTTTTGGATAAACAATGACAAACTTTAAAGTTGTTTCTCCGTTTGAACCAAACGGAGATCAACCGCAGGCAATTAAAAAATTAGTACAGGGAGTTAAAAAAGGGATGTCAGCACAGGTGCTGTTGGGAGCCACCGGTACTGGCAAGACCTTTACTATTGCCAAAGTGATTGAACAGGTGCAAAAACCAACTTTGGTTATTGCCCACAACAAGACACTTGCCGCCCAACTTGCCAGTGAGTTAAAGGCATTTTTCCCCAATAATGCGGTGGAATATTTTGTGTCCTATTATGACTATTACCAGCCGGAGGCATATATTCCTGCCAGCGACACTTATATTGAAAAAGATGCCAGTATCAATGATGAAATTGATAAACTGCGTCATAGTGCTACAAGTTCTTTGTTTGAACGCAAGGATGTAATTATTGTTGCATCGGTTTCCTGTATTTATGGGTTGGGTGCGCCACAGGATTATTATGATATGTGCTTGTCCCTGCGTACTGGTCAGGTGATTGACCGTCAGGCGATTTTGCGTAAACTTGTGGAAATTCAATATTCCCGTAATGATTTGGATTTTAAGCGGGGTACTTTTCGTGTGCGTGGTGATGTGGTGGAGGTTATTCCTGCGGCTTATGGTGAAAAGGCGGTACGGATAGAACTATTTGGTGATGAGATTGACAGTATTAAGGAATTTGATGTTTTGACCGGAGAAGTATTGACAAGCCGTACTCATGTGGCGATTTTTCCTGCCAGCCATTATGTTTCCAGTAAGGAAAACATGGAACGGGCAATGGCGGATATCCGTGTGGAACTGGCGGACAGGTTGACAGAGTTGAAATCACAGGGAAAACTTTTGGAAGCGGAACGTTTGAGCCAAAGAACAAATTATGATATGGAAATGATAGAGGAGATGGGTTATTGCAACGGGATTGAAAATTATAGCCGTCACTTGACAAAGCGTCAGCCGGGAGAACCGCCGTTTACTTTGGTGAACTATTTTCCTAAAGATTTTTTGTTGGTTATTGATGAAAGTCATGTTACTTTGCCACAACTGCGGGCAATGCAGGCGGGTGACAGGAGCCGTAAGGAAATGTTGGTTAATTATGGCTTCAGGTTGCCCAGTGCTTTTGACAACCGACCATTAAAATTTGACGAATTTAACAAGCAAATCAATCAGGTAATTTATGTATCGGCTACACCTGCGGAATATGAATTGGGGCAGGCAAAGCAAGTGGTGGAACAGATTATCCGTCCGACAGGATTGCTTGACCCGGAAGTGGAAGTCCGTCCGATTAGAGGTCAGATTGATGATTTGATTAGCGAAATTAATAATGTAGTCAAGCGGAAAGAAAAAATATTGGTTACTACTTTGACCAAGCGGATGGCGGAGGATTTGACAGATTATTTGGCACAAACTGGTATCCGTGTACGTTATTTGCATAGTGAAGTGGTGACGATTGAGCGGGCGCAAATTATTGATGCCCTGCGTAATGATGAATTTGATGTGTTGGTTGGGATTAATTTATTACGGGAAGGTTTAGATTTGCCGGAAGTTTCCTTAATTGCTATTTTGGATGCGGACAAGGAAGGTTTTTTGCGTAGTGACACCAGTATGATTCAGACGATTGGCAGGGCGGCACGGAATGAACACGGACATGTGATTATGTATGCTGACAGAATTACTGATTCTATGAAGCGTGCAATTGATGAAACTAACAGGAGGCGTGCTGTCCAGCAGAAATATAGTAAGGAACATGGCATCGTCCCCAAAACGGTTTATAAAGAAAAACGGGCGCTTATCCAATTAACAAAAGTGGCTGACACGGATAAAGTGTATAATGAAAAGAAAGTTGAAAAGGCGACCAAAAAAGAATTGCAACAGTTGGCAAGAGAGTTGGAAAGTGCGATGCGTGCCGCTGCCAAGTGTTTGGATTTTGAACAGGCGGCAGAGTTTAGGGACAGGTTGATTGTTGTAAAGGGTAAATTGAGTAATAGAAAATAAAGTTTTCAATTATTATATTTTCGTTAAAAATCTTTAGTTTTGTGTACAAAATTTTACAAAAATGTGTTCTAAAAATCACGTGATATTTAACAAATATCACGTGATTTTTACTTTGACTTTTGGTACTTTTTACTTTGAAAAGCGATTTGATTTTGAATTTGTAAAAGGAGGATTGCAAACTCAAAGTGCTTTTATGGTTTGGTATGTTTTTTGTGGGGGATATTAGTTAATATTGGGGGATATTAGCTAATATCCCCATTGTTTGAAATGTTGCAAAAGTTGGTTGTATTGATAAAATGATATGGTTTTTGTGGTATAATAAAAAAGAGGTTTTTATGAATAATAAGAAAGTTGTTTTTAGATATGCTTATGTTGCTGGAGAAAGAATTACTCCGAGTAAAGGATTACATGGTACTTGTCCTTTATGTAAAATGCCTGTAATTTCTAAATGTGGTAATAAAAAAGTTTGGCATTGGGCACATTGTGATATAGGTAATTGTGATCATTGGTGGGAAAATAAAACTGATTGGCATGAACATTGGCAAGATAAATTCCCACCTGAATGGCAGGAATATATTATTGAGAATAATAATATTTGTCATCGTGCTGATATTTATACAGATAGTGGTATTGTTGTTGAATTTCAGCATTCAAAATTATCTGAAGAAGAAATTGAAAAACGCGAAAAATTTTATATTAAAAATAGTAATGATATGG
>JAGHTS010000184.1 GCA_018065225.1 Candidatus Phascolarctobacterium caballi | reverse complement strand
GGGAGAGTTTCTTGTAAAAAAACTTAATGAAAAAGGGTTTGCGGCACAGATTGTGGAGCATAAGGAAGATGTGCTGCCTGTTGTGCTGAATTTAATTTCCAAAGATGATGTGGTGGCTTGGGGTGGCAGTGTTACTTTGTCACAATGCGGTGTGATTGAGGCAGTGCGTAAAGAACGGAAAGTTATTGACCGTGACGATGTGGAAACTATGGAAGCAAAAAAGCAAAAGATGCGTGAGGCATTGTTGTGTGACACTTTCTTGATGAGTGCCAACGGGATAGGTATGGATGGTTCTTTGGTGAACATTGACGGTACCGGTAACAGGGTGGCGGCTTTGATTTTTGGACCAAAGCAGGTAATTGTGGTGGCTGGTATGAATAAAGTTTGTGCTGACTATAATGATGCGCTTAAACGGGCGTGGGGTCAGGCAGGCCCTATGAATATGGAGCGTTTCCCTCAAAAGAAATGTGGTTGCAGTAACACAGGTGTGTGTGTACAGTGTAACAGTGCGGACAGCATTTGCAACCAGTTTGTGTGGACCCGCCGTTGCAATCCGCAGGGCAGAATTAAAGTGATTTTGGTGGCAGAGGACTTGGGATACTAAAATGAAAAAAATTTTGTTTGGCATTTTATGTGTAGTTTTTTTGTGCTTTGGTAGAGAGGTAATGGCGATGGAACAGCAACCGGTAGCATTTATTGTGCAGGATTTTACAGAAGAAATGGAGCCGGCAGATTACAGGTTATGGAAGCAGGTGACCCGTTGGGCATACCGTTATCCCTATTTTGAAATTTTGGAAGGGGATGCGGTGGAGCAGGGACGAAAATTTTTAAGCGGGACAACTGTGGACAAAGACCTTTTGGACAAAGCATTAGATGCAGTAAAGACCGATATTGTTGTACTGGTAAGGGTGTATGATTTGGAAGAACAAATGGACCACCGTATGTGCAGCAGCGAAAACGGGCCTTTGGTAAAAATTTCTGCCGAAGCGGATTTGTTGGTTTACCGCAGGGATAAGGACAAGATTTTGGTGGATGAAGTGCGGGAAAGCGGCATTTATGATTTGGGTAACTATGAAAAACCTGCAGAAACAATCAAGTGGCGTTTGTGCGACTTGGTCAATACTATGGAAGGCAGGGAACTGATAAGGTAATCGGCTGATGGAAGTAGAAGAAGCAGTTGCGGCGGAAATAGAAAAACAATGCAAGGCAAAAATTGAAGAACTGAAAGATTGGGATTTCTTACAAACTTTGCCAAAAAAAATTTTGAATTTTGACTTGACCGTGAATTTTGACATTTGCGGTCAGGAAATTATTATGGCGGCATACACCAATAATGACCGTTGTGCCTTGGAACTTGGTTTTACGGTGGAAACGGATGATTTTGTTGTGGTCAAAAGAGTGGGACTGAACCGTTTTAGGGATGAAAGATTTTTTGCCAAGACACGGGAAGGTTTTGTTAATTTGCTTTTACCAAAATTATCCCAGTTGGTCAGTGATGTAGATCGTAAATCGGGGCATCAATATTCTTTTTCCGGAGTAAGTATTGGTATTGACAAGTGGCAGGGGTGGCATGATTTGCCCAAACAGGTGGGGGCAATGGAATTGTTTATTACTCCCGATACACCTTTACAAATTTTGAATGGGTCGTATGTGATGATTGATTATTCTGATTTTGCCACAAGAAACCAGTTGCTTATTATGTATAACGAGTACCGTAACGAAATTTATGGGGAATTGAAACAGCAGGGAATCCCTTGTTTTACCAAAAAATTTGATTTGCAGTATGACGAAAAAAAACATGGGATGAATGAGGGGCTTTTTATTAAAGATTTTGAAGAATTGCTGAAAAAAAATTTGATTCCTGTGTTGCAAGAGTTTGATAAAGCAAAAAAAAGTTGACAAAAAATTATTTCCTTAATATAATTTTAAGGCAACTCATTTAAGAGTTGTATGTTTACATGGCCCGGTGGTTCAGTTGGTTAGAATGCCGCCCTGTCACGGCGGAGGTCACGAGTTCGAGTCTCGTCCGGGTCGCCAATGCCTCGGTAGCTCAGTTGGTAGAGCAAAGGACTGAAAATCCTTGTGTCCACAGTTCGATTCTGTGCTGAGGCACCATTTGCGGAAATAGCTCAGTGGTAGAGCACAACCTTGCCAAGGTTGGGGTCGCGAGTTCGAGCCTCGTTTTCCGCTCCATTTGAGGCGACATAGCCAAGTGGTAAGGCAGAGGTCTGCAAAACCTTTATCCCCAGTTCAACCCTGGGTGTCGCCTCCAATTTGTTTGCCGCGGTGGCGGAACTGGCAGACGCAAGGGACTTAAAATCCCTCGGATAGAAATATCCGTACCGGTTCGATTCCGGTTCGCGGCACCATTGATAATTTTTTCCCTTGGGCTATATGCACAAGGGATTTTCTGTGCTATAATATATTTTAATATGGATAAAAATACTCTGGACAGTGTGAGTGCAAGGGTAGCAAAAGCCAAAGCACAGCGAAAGAGTTTGCTTTTGACGGGCAATGATGTCACTTTGGTGGCTGTAACTAAAAATCATTCTGTTGATGTTTTTGACGATGTTGTTAGGTTGGGGCTGACTGATGTGGCGGAAAACCGGGTACAGGAAGCCAAAATCAAGCAGGAATTGTTAGGACAGAAGCGGGATGAGCCGTCTTTGGCAAAATTGAGATGGCATTTGATTGGACATTTGCAGACCAATAAGGCACGGCTGGCAGTTAAACTTTTCCAGATTATTGAATCGGTGGACAGTATCCGACTGATGGAACTTTTGGACAGTGAAGCCAAACGGATTGGCAAAGTGCAGGAAATTCTTTTGCAGATTAACATTGCAGAAGAAGCGCAAAAAACAGGTTTTAGTATTGCGGAATATCGTGAAGCGGTAGCTAAAATCAATGACTTTGCTAATTTGAAAGTCAGGGGACTGATGTTGATTGCTCCGGCAACGGAGGATACGGATAGAATCTGCAGTGTGTTCCAAAAAGGGTATGAGGAGTTTGTCCGGTTGCAAAAAGATTATCCTGTGGATATTTTGTCTATGGGTATGACGGATGATTTTGAAATTGCCGTTACAGAAGGCTCTAATGAGGTCAGGATTGGACGGGCATTTTTTGGAGACAGGGATTATAGTATAAAGTTTTGATGAGGTGAATTATGAACTGGTTTGAAAAAGTTTCAGAAAAACTGGGTATCATTGAGGAAGAAGAATATGATGACGAGGTTGAGGCAACAGAACAACAGCGTCCTGTTGCCGCTCCTGTGAATTTGAAACAAGTTGAGGAACCTGCCCCTATAGAAGAAGTGGCAGAACAGGAAGAAGAAATACCCGAAGTATTTGAGCAGGAAAAAAAGAAACAGGGGATGTCTTCTATTACAATGAAATTGCGTCAAAATTTTATGAAAAAAGGCAACAAAAATACTTTTGAAAATGTTGGCAAGTCAGGGATGAAAGCGGTTGAGGCACTGGCTCAAGCATTACATGTAGTGATTTTGGAGCCAAAAGATTTTGACGATTCCCAAAAAATTGCGGATATACTTAAAGACGGACAACCGGTCATTCTCAATTTTGAAGATTCAGATATGGTTATTGCCAAAAGAATTTCTGATTTTGTGGCAGGTGTGGTCTTTGCTTTGGGCGGTAGTATGAAAATGATAGGTCATTCCATTTTGTTGTGCGCACCATCGCAAATTGATATTGAATCTAAAGACAGTTATTCAGACGACTGATAAAGATGGTTGACAGGGAGAAAATTTTAAGATATTTTCGTGGCAGTGAGGACGAAACATTGTCTGCAAGATTGTTGGATTTGGCAGACGGGGCAAACAAAGTACGGAAGTATCGGATAAGTGATTTTCTTGACCCGCACGGGTTACATGTGGCGGAAATTGTGGCTGCCAACTATGAAAATATCAGAATAGAAACAGACGGCGGTTTTGCCAATGCCGAAAGGCAAAGGGCGGCATTCGTTGCCGAAGATTTTAAGGGCGGCATTGATTACGAAATTGCTTGTCTTTTGATAAAATGGGATAAACGGTATTATGATTTGACACACCGTGACATACTGGGAGCATTGATGGGTAGCGGTTGTAAGCGTGAGGCGTTTGGGGATATTGTATTTGTTCCCGATGGAGCCCAAATTGTTACGGATAAAAATTTAGTTAATTTTTTTCTCAGTGAGTTTAAGACAGCAGGCAGGACAACTGTTACAGTTGAAGAAATTACAGTAGCAGATTTATATCACAGGGAAGAAAAAGTAAAGGAAATTAGTGCAACTGTGGCAGATTTGCGGTTAGACGCAGTAGCCGCGGCAGGATACGGAGTAAGCCGTAGTTATATGGCGGATGAAATAAAAGGACAAAATGTTAAGTTAAATTGGCAAGTTGCAAAAAAAGCGAGCCAATCAGTTGAACAGGGAGATGTAATTTCTTTTCGCGGACGGGGACGGGTTGAATTGGCAGAAGTTCGTGGAACAACGAAAAAAGGACGGGTAGGCGTGACATTGAAACGCTACATTTAAGGAGGCAGACCATGTTGACACCGGAAGAATTAAAAAAGAAAGTTTTTGCAAAAGGGTTTAGGGGCTATAATACTGAAGAAGTTGACAGTTTTCTTGCAACGGTTTGCAAAGAATTTGAATATTTGTATTTGGACAATATGCAGTTGAAGCAGACAATTGAGCGTGTGAGCAGTAAGTTGGAGTATTATCAAAAAATGGAAACAACTATGCAAAGTGCGTTGACAGTTGCCCAAGAAACTGCTGATGAGGTCAAAGTTAACAGTGTTAAGCAGGCTGAGTTGATGAATCAGGAAACACAGGCAAAATGCCAGCAGATAATTGTGGCTGCCCAAAATGAAGCACAACGTTTGGTGTCTGAAGCAACAGAAAAAGCGGCAGAGTTATATTCGCAAATTAAAATTCGTACAGACAATTTAAAACGGGCAACAGAGATGGAATGTCAAAAAATGCGTAATGATGCTGATGCCTATGCTGTTGAATTAAAGAGTGTGGTTGAAAAAGAAACAAATGCTTTGAAGGAAACCACAGAAAATGTTTGCCGCAAACATTCTGATGATGCAGTTGCAGAAACTAAAAAATTGATGGAAACCACAAGGGAAGAAGCCAATGATCTGATGACAGAAGCAAATACCAATTATCATAAAATTATTGCGGATGCCGAAGACAGAAGCCGCAAAATGATTTTTGATGCGGAAACAAAAGTGACTTTTGCCAAGAATGAATATGACAATTTAATGAGAAAAGCTAATCTTTTCAGTAAAAATATGATGACTATGTTGCAATCGCAAATTAGTGTAATGAAAGATTTTGAGGACGAAGAAGCTAAGAGATTGGCACAATTTGAAGAAACAACAGGAAAGAACACGGATAATAAAGCATAATGATTATTCTTGTAAGACATGGTGAGGCGACCCATCACACTATGCATCTGACGGGTGGCTGGACAGATTCAACTTTGACAGAACTTGGACGTCAGCAGATGCGTACAGCGGGAATTAAACTCTCCAAATATTTTAAAGGCAGATTGCTGACTTCTCCCTTGCGGATTTTGACCAGTGATTTGAAACGGGCTAAAGAGTCGGCAGATATTATTGCAGAATTAACACGTTTTGGCGGTCAGATTGAAACATTTAGTTTTTTGCGTGAAAAATGTAATGGTCAGGCGGCCAATCTGACAGAGGAAGAAGCCAAAAAGATTTATCAGCCATCAGAAACATTTAGGGAACTTGACCATCGCAATTATCCGGATGGGGAAACACGCCGTGAGTTTTTTGAACGTACAGTAAAAGGATTTTGGCAGACCGTGAATATGGACAACGCCAATGTTATTGCTGTTACCCACAAAGGTGTTATTCAAAATATTATATTTCGTTGGTTGGGTATGAATATTGATGAAGTATATAAATATAATTTTTCAGTAGAAATTTTACCTGCGTCTGTAACCATTCTTGATATTAATAAATGGAAAGAACATACAATAGTAACACTTAATGACACTTCACATTTAAAGTATGTAAAATTTCAACAAAACTGATTTTTAAGCCACCGGACAAGGTGGCTTTTTTTATGCAATTTTGCTAAAAGTAAAAAAAACGAAAAAACATTTGACTTTTTGACTTTTACGAGTATAATTATATTTGAAAGTCAAAAAGTCAAAAAGTCAAATGTTTTTATGAAAGTGAGGAAATAAAAAATGGCACAAGATTTGACCGAAGAACAAAAACAACAAGTGTTGGAAAAGTTTGGACAAGATTTAACAAAAAGGGCAAAAGACGGAAAATTAGACCCTGTAATTGGCAGGGATGAAGAAATTCGCCGGGTGGTGGAAATTTTAAGCCGTCGTAAAAAAAATAATCCCGTATTGATTGGTGAACCGGGTGTTGGCAAAACTGCTATTGTAGAAGGGTTGGCAAGAAGAATTATTGCAGGTGATGTTCCAGAAGGTTTGCAGAACAAAACTTTGTACGCCTTGGATTTGGCGGCATTGGTGGCAGGGGCAAAATTTCGTGGGGAATTTGAGGAACGTCTAAAACTTGTATTAAAAGTAGTTACCGAAAGTGCCGGACAAATAATTATGTTTATTGATGAACTGCATACCGTTGTCAGTGCCGGTGCTGCTGAAGGGGCAATGGACGCAGGAAATATCCTTAAACCGATGTTGGCACGGGGTGAGTTGCGTTGTATAGGGGCAACAACGTTAAATGAGTACAGAAAATATATTGAAAAAGATTCCGCTTTGGAAAGACGGTTTCAGCCGGTGTTGGTTAATTCGCCCAGTGTGGAGGATACAATCAGTGTTTTGCGTGGATTGCGGGAACGTTATGAAGTGCATCATGGTGTAAGGATTAAAGATGCAGCCCTTGTCAGTGCGGCGGTGTTGGCAGACCGTTACATCAATGACAGGTTTTTGCCTGACAAGGCAATTGATTTGGTGGATGAGGCAGCTGCCCGTCTGCGTACAGAAATAGACTCATTGCCGGCAGAGTTGGATGAGGGAAAAAGAAGAATTTTACAATTGGAAATTGAAGAACAGGCATTGCAAAAAGAAGATGACCAGGCATCTAAAGACCGGCTTAACAAATTGCAGGATGAATTGAAAAAAATGCGTAGTGATACGGATGAACTGGTAAAACGTTGGGAAAGTGAAAAAGCAGGCATTACCCGTGTTCGTGAAGTTAAACGGCAGATTGATGCAGTAAAACAGGAAATGGAAGCGGCAGAACGTGCCTATAACTTGAACAAATTGGCGGAACTGCAATATGGAAAATTACCGGAATTGGAAAAAGAACTTAAATTATTAAGTGGCGGCTCAGGAAACAACAAACTTTTGCGTGAAGAAGTGGACGAAGAAGATATTGCCAGGGTGGTTTCCACATGGACAGGTATTCCTGTAGCAAGATTAGGTGCCGGGGAAAAGGAAAAATTGGCACATTTGGAAGAAATTTTGCACGAACATGTGATTGGACAGGATGAGGCGGTCAAGGCGGTCAGTGATGCAGTTATCCGTGCAAGGGCGGGTATTAAAGACCCCAATCGTCCCATTGGCTCATTTATCTTTTTAGGTCCTACAGGTGTTGGCAAAACAGAATTGGCAAAAACATTGGCAGAGGTTTTGTTTGATGACGAGCGGAACATGGTGCGTATTGATATGAGCGAATATATGGAAAAATTTAGTGTAACACGGTTGATAGGCGCACCTCCCGGTTATGTTGGTTATGAAGAAGGGGGGCAACTGACCGAAGCGGTACGCCGTCATCCTTATAGCGTAATTTTGTTGGATGAAATTGAAAAAGCCCATGCAGATGTTTTCAATGTATTATTACAAGTGCTTGATGATGGTCGTCTGACGGACGGGCAAGGGCGAAATGTTGATTTTAAAAATACACTAATCATTATGACAAGCAATTTGGGCGGTCAGGAAATCATGGCACAGGGTATTATGGGCAGGGAAAAAGTGCAACAGATGTTGATGCAGTTCTTCCGACCGGAGTTTTTGAACCGTGTGGACGATATTATTACTTTTAAGTCATTGGCTGAAAATGAAATTAAAAATATTGTCAAACTTATTTTGACAGAATTGGGTATTAGAGTTGCCAAGCAAACGCAAATTAAACTGACAGCAGATGACGAGGCGGTGGCTTATCTTGCAAAAGCAGGTTTTGACCCGGCATTTGGAGCAAGACCATTAAAGCGGTTAATTGTACATACGGTGGAAAATATTTTAGGGAAAAAGATTATTGCAGGGCAGATTAAAGCAGGTGATAATGTCAAAGTGGTTGTTGACCATGATGTGATTGATGTGGTTGTTGTTTAACAATGTTATAAAAAAGTAAACAGATTTGTTTAAGTAAATTTTATCAACAGGCGGATATTATGTAATATCATAAGATATTATGTAA
>JAGHTS010000264.1 GCA_018065225.1 Candidatus Phascolarctobacterium caballi | reverse complement strand
CCCATACTGCCGATGGGGACAAACACAGCCAAAAGTACAAGAGAAGTTGCCATAATTGCCAATGCCAATTCAACCGTAGCATTTTCCGAACCTAATTTCGGTCCTTCCCCCTTTTCCATATGACGGAAAACATTTTCAATAAGCACAATAGCGTCATCAATAAGCATACCAACAGCCAAACTTAGAGCCATCAAACTCATATTATTAAGAGTGAACCCCATAACTTTCATTAAGAAAAATGTAGAAATTACAGATGTTGGTATGCAAAGTCCACCAATAATTGTTGCCCGTAAATTTCCCAAAAACATATAAGTTATCAAAAGTGCCAAAAATCCGCCAAAAATTATTGTGTTCCAAACATCCGCCACATTATCACGAATATATGGGCTTTGGTCAAAAACAATTTGATATTCAATATCTTTGGGAATAACCCTTTGTTTTAAATCTTCCATCCGTTCCATTAAAGCATCCCGCACCGCAACTGTATTCGTTCGTGATTGTTTGCGGACAGTTACCAAAACACTACCCTGTTTATTTATCTCTGCATAAGTGTCTTCATCTTCCCAATCATCCAAAACATCACATACATCAGTTATATAAACAGGTCTGCCATTACTGTTTGCTACCACAAGAGATTTAATGTCATCAATGCTATTAAATTTTCCCATAGTACGAACAGTAATTTCCATATTACCTGTACGAACCTTACCGCCAGGGGTATTATAATTTTCTTTATTTACCAAATTCAAAAGATGTTGAAAAGAAATATGATATTCCGCCAATTTTTCCGGCTTGCACACAACCCTGATAACACGCTGGCTGGCACCAATAACATTAACTTCCGCCACACCTTCAACCATCTGCATTTCATCGCTTAAATAATCTTCAATAAATCTGCGAATTTCCGTACGAGGACGGGACTTAGATGAAAAAGAAATTCCCATAATCGGACGAGAAGACAAATCAACCGTCTGTGTTGTCGGTTCATCAATATCATCCGGCAAACGCTTACGGACTGTGGAAACTTTTTCCCGCACTTCCGCCGCTTTGGCTTGCGGGTCAGTTCCTTGTGGAAATTCCAAAACAGTTTCACTAAATCCTTCCAAAATCGTTGACTTCAAAGTTACCACACCACTCACTTGGCTCACACGGTTTTCAATAGGTTTGGTAATAAGCGTTTCCATTTCTTCGGGGCTTGCACCTTCATAAGTTACACGCACAGAAACAATAGGAATATCAATATCAGGATTTAAATCAAGACCTAATTCAGGATAACAACGTATGCCAAAAACCACCAATGTTAAAACAAACATGGTGGTAAAAACCGGTTTGGCAATAAACGTATGAATCATATTCCTAATCATTTATCTGAATCCCTTTGCATATTATTTTCGGTAACAACTTTATTTCCCTCACGGATTTTATTTTGCCCGCCCACAACAATTAAATCTTTTTCCGTTACACCGCTAATAATTTCCACATATTTATCATCATAAAAACCAATTTGCAAAACCCTGCGTGTAACCGTTCCGTCATCATCTACAACATAAACTGTTCTTTGATCATCCCTCATAACAAGTGCATAAGGAGGAATACACAAAACATTTTCTTTCGGCACGCCTGTTAAATATAC
>JAGHTS010000101.1 GCA_018065225.1 Candidatus Phascolarctobacterium caballi | reverse complement strand
GGAAGGAGTAAAGAATGAACAACTATTTAACTGCAGGACAGCTTACCGCCCTGCTCAGCCAGATACCGGCTGACAAGAATGTCAAAGCCGTCTTCCATACTGACGGTTTTGATATGCAGACCTGTGGCAATGTCAGTTCCATTGAACTGGCATACAGTGACAGGGATATGGAAATAATTATCCATATCAAAGAAAATGAAAAGGCTCTTGCAGCCTGACAAAGGAGGAAAAATGAATGAAGACGACAAAAAACGTGACACTGACCAAGGATTTGGTGGAGGCGAGAATCGGGACGATTTTCAGCACGCAAAAGGGGTATATGGCGAACCTGCTGCTGTATCAGGACGCAAGGGCATCAATGAATGTTTTGGACAGTTTGTATCCTGGCTGGCAGAGACACCACCAAAATATTGGTGGCCTGACTTTCTGCACAATCTCCGTGTACGACTCAGAAAAGCAGACCTGGATTACCAGAGAAGACGTGGGGACTGCAGGAGATTTTGAAAAGGAAAAGTCGGCGGTGAGTGACAGCTTCAAAAGGGCTGCCACTAATTTTATCCCCGCCTTCCGTGCCTTGTACAACGCACCCAAGATTAACATTGTTTTGAATTACAATGAGGTGGTGGAGAAAAACAACGGCAGATTTACCTGCTACACCAAGTTTATTGTGTCGGAGCTTGCCTATGATGAAGCCAAGCAATGTTTTACCGCCCTTAAGATTGTGGATGAGAACGGCGAGGTGCGTTATGACATTACCAAACCTGTGATAAAGGTTAACGCTACGGTCAGGTCAAAACCTGCCACTGCCACAGCACATACATCCGGTTCTTTCGGCGGCAGTGTCTGTGCCGAATGCGGCAAAAAGATTTCTGACAAGGTGGCTGCCTATTCACTGGACAAATTCAAGAAATGCTTGTGTATGGACTGCCAGAAACAGGCAAAGGCTGTTGCCTGAGGGGGTGTTCGGTTATGACACGCAAATTAAAAGTTTATTATGGGAGCCGTCATAATAGAGACGGCATGTATACCGCCCGCTACAAGGTGCCACGCATTGATTTAAGCGGCAACTGGTTATCTGATTTAGGTTTTGTTATTGGCGACAGTATTTCCGTACATTGTGCAGATAACAAAATCATTATAGAAAATCTTAAAGAAAAGGAGGAACTTGCTTATGCTTAATATGCCAAAAGTGCTTGAAATTGTTATCGGCTGTCTTGTGGGTGTGTTGGCTTCTATGGCCAACAACAACCGCAGTTTGCCGAAATAAGGGGGCGGCTATGAATATCAAACGCAGGTCTGTAATGGTGGCGGGTGTACCTTATTCAATCCAGCTTGTGCCTCACGGCACCTATGACACCATTGCTGACGACACTAATGAGGGTATGTGCGATTATACGGTAAAGGAGATTGTCGCCCATGACCCTACTATGGAGGCACGGGAAGGAGACGATATGAAAAACCTTGAATTTATTACGAACAACACTGTGAAGCATGAGCTTGTCCATGCTTTTCTTTTTGAGACGGGCAACAGTGAGTATGCGGAGGATGAAAAACTGGTGGAACTTATTGCCCTTTCTATTGAAAAGTTACACAAGTTGTGTGCTGACGCTAATGTTATTAACAGTATTTATGAACTGCCTGACCAACCTATGGCGGCATAAAGGAAAGGAGCTTATATGTATGAACAATATTGTTAACACTTTGGCTAAAGCCATCTCTGTTGCCGTGATTGCTGTTGTGGCAAGGGAAATGACAAGGGCCATTGAACTGGACTGGCGGAAGACCGCATCACCTGCCCCTGCTGATTACGGCTATCCGAATGATGACTATCCTGATTATGATGGGCCTGATTACTACAACTAAAAGTATTGGAAAGGATATTTATGATGTGTGAGAAAAATAATGGCAACAACAGTGACCCGTTATTTGGCTACAAAAGTAACGGCAGGACAATCTTCATTACAATAAAACAGGCACGGGAGGTGTACGACCAGCTGAGCAAATATTTCTATGCCGTTGATTTAAAGAATATGGTTGAATCGGTGTTTGAAGATGATGTGGCATTGAATAGGTTGGCGGTAACTGAACTGTTGCCTTACACAGAAATATTGGAGGATTTAATCCGTGAAAATATTGATGCTGACGGGAATATTTATGCCGACTGTTGCCAACAGGTTATCTCAAATTATGTTAAGCCAAAGTTGGAGGGTGATGTGTAACTGCATTACTCAAAACTTGTAAGTTATGAGACCGTTTCCACCACTACGTATTTATGCGGTGTTTGACGGTCTCAAAACTTATGCTCAAAACTACCTCAGAAAGAGGGTGATTAAAATTACTGTTTATGGTTATGCAAGAGTAAGTACTTCAGGCCAGCAACTTAAAGGCAACTCGCTTGATGACCAAGTAAGAACATTAAAGCAGAACGGTGCAAAGAAAATTTTTAAGGAAGCTTTTACCGGTTCTACTACCCGCCGTCCAAAACTTATCCAGCTTGTTGATAAGGTCAAGGCCGGTGATACTATTATTGTTACCAAACTTGACCGCCTCGCACGTAATGTGCAGGAGGGCATCCAAATGGTAAGTGCTATGTTTAAGCGTGGTGTGTCTGTACATGTGCTGAACATCGGCCTGCTTGAAGATACTGCGATGGGTCATTTCTTCTTGACTACTTTGCTTGCTGTGGCTGAACTGGAACGCAATATGATTATTGAAAGGACACAGGCGGGTAAAGCTATAGCAAGAACAAAGGAAGGCTACAGGGAAGGTCGCAGACCATTACAATCTGCCAAGATTACTTATGCTTTGGAACTGCTTAAAACTCACACTTATAAAGAAGTGGTTGAGATAACAGGGATAAGCAAAGCAACTTTGGCGAGATACAAAGCAAAAGAGTTACCATAATTGGTAACTCTTTTTTTAGTATGTTACATAATAAATTTTTATTTAAAATTTTTGCTGTTTTAATTAACCGCTGGAAT
>JAGHTS010000291.1 GCA_018065225.1 Candidatus Phascolarctobacterium caballi | reverse complement strand
GTGCTATAATATATTGGTATTATGTTAAAAAATATTCTGTTATCTTTTTTATTATTTTTTTGTAGTATAACAACTTCTTTATGTGCAGAAATAATCATTTTGCATACAAATGATATGCATTGCGATTTGGACAATGGGGTAGGCTTAAGTTCTGTATCTTGGCTCAAACAAAAATATGCAAACAAAAATTTGCCTGTAATTTTAGTTGATGCTGGTGATGCTGTACAAGGTGGATTGTTGGGAAGTCTGACTAATGGGCAGGCGGTTGTACGATTGATGAATTTGGCAGAATATGATTTTGCAATACCGGGAAATCATGAATTTGATTATGGTATGGAGCAATTTAAGTTGTTGAATGAACAGTTAAATTGCCATTATTATTCTGCAAATATTACTAAAGCAGGAAAATTGATTTTGCACCCTTATAAAATATTTGATTTTGACGGCAGGAAAATTGCGTTTATAGGGGTTACCACACCAAATAGTCTAAAATCAGTAAATCCAAAATCTTTTGCAGATGTGAAAAATCCAAGAAAAATTGTATATGGTTTCAAAGAAGGTAAAAAGGGGAAAAAGTTATATAATTCTGTGCAGTTAGCGGTTAATAAGGCAATAAAAGATGGCGCAAATAAAGTTGTTTTGGTTGCACATTTTGGCAATAATGATGAAAACTGGAATGTACGTAAATTAATAAAACATTTGCATAATATAGATGCGGTTATTGATGGACATAGTCACGTAAATTATATTGAACAATTTCCTGATATGAATGGGAAATCTGTAATTGTCAGCCAAACAGGTTGTAGATTGCAGACTTTAGGTAAACTTGTAATAAGTGATGATGGGGTTATTACAGCTGATAAAATTGATAATATTTTGGGTAAAGATTTAAATGTGAAAAATAAATTGGATTATGAAACCAACTTTCTTATGACGGGTTTGCAAAAAGTGTTGGGACATTGCGATTTTGATTTATGTACAGATAATCCTACAACAGGAAAACGAATGGTAAGAAATGCAGAAACTAATTTGGGTGATTTTGTTACGGATGCTTTTAGAAATTTAACTGGCGCGGATATAGCAATTATAAATGGGGGTGCTTTGCGTTCCGCTTTACACAAGGGGGATATTTCATGTAAAGATGTTTTGAATGTTTTGCCATTTGACAATCCGATATATGTTGCTAATGTAACGGGAAAACAGTTAGCGGAAATTTTGGAATATTCAGTAAGGATATATCCGGAAGAAACAGGTTCTTTTTTACAAGTAAGCGGTATCAGTTTTGATGTTAATAGTAATCAAAGCAGTGGGGTTATTGAGGATGCCAAAGGTTTTTTGAAAATAAAAGGGAACAAACGCAGGGTAAGTAATATTTATATTGGTGGTAATAAATTGGTAATGAAAAAAATTTATACTATAGCCGGGCCTTCATTTTTATTAAAAAATTGCGGTGATGGGTATTCAATGTTCAGGAAACTTGATTTTGTTAAAAAAATGCCAGTTCTTGATCGTGATGCTGTACAAAAGTATTTAAGTGAATTCTTATCAGGAAAAGTTCCTGATTTATATAAAAAATATAATGGACAGGAAAGGATTAAAATTATTTAATAAAATGTCGAAATTTATAGCATTTTTGTTGGTTATGTGTGTGAATATTATAGTATATGCTGAAAATATTCGGGTAAGTTTGGTACACAATCAGGAAAGCGTGCAAATTGAAAATGAAAATGAGTTTATTGTAGAAGATCTACATACAGGAAAAATTCAAGAGATGCCGGCAGGCAAGTATTTTTTGAATGTACGTGGCAGTTTTTTATATTTGAATGACCAAAAAGTTGGGGATAAAATTAAAATTAGCCGTAAAGATAACGGTTCTATGCCAACAGTAAATCAGCGTCGTTATAACGGGGATTTGATTGCAAGGGCAAGAACAGGCTTTGTATATTTGAATAATGAAATTGATTTGGAGTTTTTTGTTGCCAGTGTATTGCCGCATAAGAGCAGCCCGATTTGGCCGGACGAAGCCATAAAGGCACAAGCGGTTGCGGCAAGAAGTTATGCAAAATACATGAAAATTTTAAATGCAGACAAAACATATGATATTGATGCTAATGGTGAGGAACTGCCTTTTGTGGGATTAGGGGATGAAAAAATTGTAATAACAAAAATGGTGCAAGCAACAGTAGGTCAGTATTTGCTTGATAAAGACGGGATACCGGCTATGGCGGTTACAACTTCCAGTAGTGGTGGTAGGACAGAAAGTGCAGTAAATGCTTTTGGTGTTGCCTATTCATATCTGCAAAGTGTGGAAGATTTTGATAAGGATTCACCAGATTTTAACTGGACATATGATGTTAACCCATCAATGGTAAGAAATTTGTTGGAAGAATCAGGAGGGGTAATACTTGGCAAATTGAAAAATATTTATTTGTCGCCATTAAATACTCCGGGTAATGACAGAACTGATACAGGAAGAGTTAAAACCATTATGATTCAAGGTGAAGACGGTATTGGTCGTGTAGATGTGAATTTGTTGGTAAGGCAGTTAGACTTAAAATCAACTTTGTTTGATATAGAAACAGGAATTCCTATGCCGGATAAGGTAGTTGCTCCTATTACAAATTATTATGGTATTGAGATTGGCAGAAAAGAACTTCCAATCAATTGGGGAGAAGAGAGACCACATACTTGGCAAGGGCTGAATAAATCAGGACATGTTCTTAAAGGAACGAAAGACGAACGGGTAACTTTT
The DNA here is from genome assembly GCA_018065225.1 of Candidatus Phascolarctobacterium caballi. Classification (GTDB taxonomy): domain Bacteria; phylum Bacillota; class Negativicutes; order Acidaminococcales; family Acidaminococcaceae; genus Phascolarctobacterium_B; species Phascolarctobacterium_B caballi. The sequence goes on along the minus strand of JAGHTS010000291.1, from coordinate 9,157 downwards.
CGTGGCAGAGGAAAGGGACATGGTGTTGGATTAAGTGTTTGGGGGGCAAGAGGATTAGTTTTGGCAAAAAAATATACTTATGAACAAATCTTGGCACATTACTATCCTAATACGCAATTAGTTAAATGAAAGTAACAGATTTTGATTATGAATTACCAAAAGAATTAATAGCCCAGCATCCTGTGGAACCTCGTGACCACAGTCGACTTTTTGTGTTGGATAAGAATACGGGGGCATTTGCCCATCGTTATTTTTATGATTTACCTAATTATTTGTGCGCTGGAGATTTATTGGTTTTTAATGATACAAGAGTTATTCCGGCACGATTACATGGTGAAAAAGATACAGGGGCACATGTAGAAGTTTTGCTTTTAATAAGAAAAAATACTACTGATTGGGAAGCGTTAGTTCGTCCCGGCAAAAAATTACAATTAGGGGCAAAGATTAATTTTGGAAAAGAATTGTCATGTAAGGTCATTGGACATACTGATTTTGGTGGCAGAGTGGTTAGATTTGAATATGATGGCGTTTTTGAAGAAATTTTGGACAAATTGGGCGAAACACCTTTGCCACCTTATATTACTGAACCATTAGAAAACAAAGAACGATATCAAACCGTATATAATCGCGAACGGGGAAGTGCGGCTGCACCAACAGCGGGATTACATTTTACAAAAGAATTATTGCAGAAAATTAAAGACATGGGATGTGAAGAAGTTTTTGTTACTTTGCATGTCGGGCTTGGAACATTTCGGCCAGTAAGTGTCGAAAATATAGAAGACCATAATATGCACAAAGAGTTTTATGTGGTTAGTCAGGAAGCCGCTAATGCCATTAATAAAGCAAAAGCAGAGGGCAGGCGTATCATTGCAGTTGGAACAACAGCTGTACGCACTTTGGAAAGTGCGGGGGCAGATGGTGTAGTAAAAGCAGGAGGTGCTTGGACTCAAATATTTATTTATCCTGGTTACAGATATAAATTTGTAGATGCTTTGATAACCAATTTTCATTTACCGCAGTCAACATTGATGATGTTAGTCAGTGCTTTAAGTAGCAGGGAAATTATTTTGGCGGCATATGCGGAAGCGATTAAGGAAAAATATAGATTTTTTAGTTTTGGTGATGCAATGTTTATTACAAATGTTTTTAAAATGTGTTGACATGTATTATAGTATGTGATATTATTCATAATTTTGCATTTTTGTCGTGAATTTGTTATAATAAACACATATTTGGGGGATTTTGACGAAAATGCTGGAAATTGGTGCAAATGTTGTTTATCCAATGCATGGCGGAGCACATATTACAGGGATTGACATTCATGAGCATGACGGAGAAAAGAAAAAGTATTATATTTTAAAGATGCTATGTAGTGACATGGTTGTAAGTATACCTGTAGATAATGCAGAAAAATTAGGGTTACGGGCAATTGTCAAGACATCAGTTATAAATAAAGTAGCAGAAGCTTTAAAAGATAAACCAGATCTTAATAAAATTAAAGCAATTTCTTGGAACAGAAGATTACAATTTTACATAAGCCGTTTAAAGACAGGCGACATTATAGAAGTTGCAAAGATTTATAAGACGTTGGTTTGTTTAGATGTTGAAAAACGAATTAGTGTTGGTGAACGTAGGTTGTTACACACTGCAAAAAATATTGTCGAAAGTGAATTGATGTTAGTTAAAAATTTTGATGAACAAACTGCTGAAAAATGGTTGGAAAAAAATATGAAATGAGTGCCGTCAAGGTGCTCATTTTGTGCAATATAGTAGAGATTTGCTGAAAGGAGGTGAAAAGATTGGTTAAAAAGATTTTCAGTACCATTATAACTGTGGTGTTTGTTATTACCGGACTCATAATTACAGATTATTATTTGCCATTCATCACAGAAGCAATGGGATATGATGTCAATAATCCTAATGGGGTATTTGGGATTGCTACTGGTAGTTTGATTACTGGTGTGATTAGTATTTTTTTCTTTACGTGGATAGGTATTAAAGTTTCTCCATCGATTAGCGACTTAATTTTAGAATTTAGCGATAATTGTGCCAAAATGTTAGCAAAAATTCCTACTGGTGATATTTTTGTAATTATTATGGGATTAGTTGTTGGTTTGGTTTTAGGAAATTTGTTGGGTGGACCATTTTCATATTTGCCTATTTTTGGTTCATATATTCCCATAATTTTAAGTTTAGTATTGGCTTTGGTTGGAGCAAAAGTAGCATTGCGAAAAAAAGATGATATTATTGAATTCTTTATGCGTATGCCGGGTCTGCGCAAAAGTAAGCGTGATATGTCAGAAAAGGTATATCAGGAATCACACGGATTATTGCGGGACAGAATGTACAGTGACAATAAATTGTTGGATACAAGTGTGATTATTGATGGAAGAATAAAAGACATATTGGTAGCCGGATTTTTGGACGGTCGGTTGATTATTCCTAATTTTGTTTTATTGGAATTACAAAAATTAGCAGATTCCAGTGATAATATGAAACGGGCAAAAGGTAGGCGTGGACTTGATTTAGTTCAGGAATTGCAGAAAAAATATCTTGACAAGGTAGTTGTGGTAGAAGATGATTTTACAGATATTGCAGATGTAGATGCCAAGCTTTTGCGTATGGCTAAAAATGTAAATGCAATGCTTATTACAAATGATTTTAACTTAAACAAGATAGCAGGTATTCAAGGGGTTAAAGTTTTGAATATTAATGAACTTGCAAACGCAATCAAACCAGTTGTAATGAGTGGAGAAGAAATGAATGTGTATCTTGTAAAAGAAGGAAAAGAACATGGGCAAGGTATCGCTTATTTGGATGACGGGACGATGATTGTTGTAGAAGGCGGCAATCAGTTTGTTGGAAAATCTGTTAGTGTTGTAGTAACATCAGTATTGCAAACGATGGCTGGCAGAATGATTTTTGCAAAGGTAAAATAAATGAAGGAAGATAATAGTTTGATATTTAGAGTTGGTACAGGGTATGATGTTCATAGGCTGGTATCTGGTAAAAAATTAGTTTTATGTGGAGTACATATTGAACACATTTTAGGATTAGATGGTCATAGTGATGCTGATGTTGCTGTACATGCATTGATGGATGCATTGTTAGGAGCGTTGGCTTTAGGTGATATTGGACATCTGTTTCCAGATACTGATCAACATTTTGCTGGAGCAGATAGTTTACAACTTTTGAAAAAAGTTATACAAATTATAAGAGAAAAAGGGTGGCATGTCAGTAATATTGATATTACAATTATTGCTCAAAAGCCGAAAATAGCTCCTTATATTATGCAAATGCGTGAAAATTTAGCTCAAATATTAGAAATTATTCGTGATTGTGTTAGTGTTAAAGCAACAACTACTGAAGGATTGGGATTTACAGGTAGGGAAGAAGGAATTGCTGCTCAAGCGGTTGTGTTGTTGGCAAAAAATAAAAAATAATTTTTGAAAAATTTTGTTGGGAGGAATTATGGTAGATGAAGTGAGAGTACGTTTTGCACCAAGTCCAACTGGTCCGTTTCATATTGGCGGTGCACGTAGTGCATTGTTTAATTTTTTGGTTGCACGCAAGACTGGCGGAAAATTGGTTTTACGTATTGAAGATACGGATTTGGAACGCAGTAGTCGTGAATCTGAAGAGAATATAAAAGAAGCGTTGAAATGGTTAGGTATAAATTGGGATGAAGGAATTGATGTTGGCGGACCGAATGGTCCTTATCGGCAAACAGAGCGGTTAGACATTTATAGAAAATATACTGAAAAATTATTAACAGAGGGCAAAGCATATTACTGCTATTGTACTGATGAGGAATTGGAAACAGAACGTCAAACTCTTTTGTCAAAAGGGGAAACGCCACGTTATCTTGGTCATTGTCGTAGTTTGACAGAAGAACAGATTGCCAAGTATAAAGCAGATGGGAGAAAACCGACAATACGTTTTCGTGTCCCGGCAAACGAACAGATAGTTGTTCATGATTTAGTACGTGGCGATGTCGTTTTTGACAGTAATGGTATTGGTGATTTTGTTATTGTTAAGAGTGATGGTATTCCTACATATAATTATGCCGTGGTTATCGATGATTATTTAATGAAGATAAATCATGTTATTCGTGCAGAAGAACATTTAAGTAATTCTCCTCGTCAGTGTTTGATTTATGATGCTTTAGGATTTCCTAAGCCTGTTTTTGGTCATATTTCCTTAATTTTAGGTAAAGACCATACAAAAATGAGCAAACGACATGGAGCTACCAGTGTTGACCAATATCGTCAGCTTGGATATTTGCCAGAAGGTATTATTAATTTTTTGGCTTTGTTGGGATGGGCGTCGGGAACCGAGCAAGAAATTTTTAGTATGGATGAATTGTTTAATGAATTTTCTATGGAGCATGTTGCAAAAAATCCTGCTGTATTTGATATTGATAAATTAAATTGGATTAATCAGCAATATATGCGGAAGTTGGATGAAGATAAACTTTTTTCATTAGCAGTTCCGTTTTTGCAACGAGCAGGTTATATGACGGTTAATGAATCAGCAGAGCGTATGGAATGGCTTAAAAAGATTGTTTGGACAAGTCGTGAGCATGTATGTTATGGTGCGCAAATTGCTGATTATGTGAAAATGTATTTTAAAGATGATGTTGAATTTGAAAATGCAGAAACAGAAATAGTGTTGAAAGCAGAAACGGTGCCTAAAGTTTTGCAGACATTTTTAGATGAAATAAATAAAACTGAGCTGAATGGAGCAAATGTAAAGGCATTATTTAAAACTGTTCAAAAACTTACAGGTTTGAGGGGGAAAGATGTATTTATGCCAGTGAGGGTTGCGTTAACAGGTAATCAGCATGGACCTGAATTAACAGAAATCATTCCGTTATTGGGGAAAGAAAAATGTATTTCTTTGGTTAAGAAGAGTGTAGAAAAAGCGGGGATTAAGTTATGACAATAAAAGTTTATAACACATTGACTAAACGTAAAGAAGATTTTAAACCCATAAAAGAAGGTGAAGCAGGGATTTATGTTTGCGGTGTAACTCCGTATAATCATCCTCATGTTGGCAATGCCCGTCCATTTGTTACATGGGATGTAATCAGACGTTTTTTGGAGCATGAAGGGTATAATGTGACCCATGTTCAGAACTTTACGGATGTGGATGACAAAATTATCAATACGGCCAACCAAGAAGGTGTTCAGTGGTATGATATTTCCAATCGTTATATTGACAGTTATTATGAAGTAATGGATAAATTGCATGTACGTAGGGCACATATTTATCCAAGAGTAAGCGAGCATATTCCTGATATTGTTGCAACTGTACAAAAATTAATTGATAATGGGCATGCTTATGTTGTTGATGGGGATGTTTATTACAAGGTGCAAAGTTTTAAATATTATGGAGAATTAAGTGGTAGAAATTTAGAGGATATGCAGGCAGGTGCAAGAGTTGATGTTGATGATCGTAAAGCACACCCAATGGATTTCGCTTTATGGAAAGCGGCAAAACCGGGTGAACCAAGTTGGGATTCCCCGTGGGGGAAAGGACGTCCGGGTTGGCATATTGAATGTAGTACTATGAGTATGAAGTATTTGGGGGAAACTTTTGATTTTCATGGTGGTGGTTCAGATTTGATTTTTCCGCATCACGAAAATGAAATTGCACAAAGTGAAGGGTGTACAGGAAAACACCCGTTTGTTCATTATTGGTTGCACAATGGATTTATAACAGTTAATGAAGAAAAAATGAGCAAATCTTTGGGGAATTTTTTTACGGTTATTGATATTTTGAAAAAATTTTCACCGGAAACTTTACGTTTCTTTATTGTAGAGACACATTATCGCTCACCATTAGATTTTAGTGATACGCGGTTGAAAGAAGCAGAAAAATCATTAGCAAGATTACGCAATGCACGGGAAGTTTTAATGGAGTTGTCAAAAAAGATAAGTGGTGGACCATTGCAAAACAGCTTGCAACTTCGGGCTGAAGTGATTAAGTTGCGTGACGATTTTATGAATGCTATGCGTGATGATTTTAATACGGCATTGGCCATAAGTTATATGTTTGAATTGGCTAAGAAAGTTAATACATATAAAAATGAATTGAAAGATGACAAGCCGGACGGAAAATTATTGGATATTATGTCTAAAGTATTTTCTGAAATGTGCAGTATTATTGGAATTTTAGAAAATGAAAAGCAAATGGTTAATAATAATGAAAAAAAAGAGAGTGATGATGGAAGAGAACAGGCATTAGTACAGATGATTATTGATATGCGGCAGGAAGCCAGAAAAAACAAGAATTTTGCATTAGCAGATAAGTTAAGAGATGATTTGGCAAAAATAGGGGTTGTTCTTCAAGATACGCCTGATGGGGTTAAGTGGTCTAAAGAATGAATTTTGAACAATATCAAAAATTAAGAGATTTTGCATTGGCAAATTGTGTACAGGACGGGCAGGAATATCCAGTACCATCTCAATTAAATGCTATTGTGTTGGCCTATATCGGTGATGTTGTTTTTAGTACATATGTAAGGTTAAGAATTTTGCCTAATTCCAATCAAGTAAGAGTATTACATGATTTAAGTGCTAAAATGGTAAGCGCAGTTTGTCAGGCAAAAGCGATGAAAAATTTAGTGGGTGAACTTAAAGCTGATGAATTGGAAATATATCATCGTGGTCGGAATACAAAAAGTATGGTACCTAAAAGTGCGACAGTACAAGAATATCGTGAGGCGACAGCGTTGGAAGCATTGCTTGGTTATTTGTTTTTAAGTAAAGCTGAAAACAGATGTGAAGAAATCATGGAAAAAGTTTTTCAAAATATTGTTATGCAGTTAAAGAAATGAGGGATGAATAATGCAAGTTAAATTAATCAGACATACTCCGGAACCGGAAAAAACAGTCGCGATGAGTGCAAGGTTATGTTATTCACCGATAGGTGCAGCACAGTTGGAAGAAAAGATGAGTGATGAACAGGCGGCAAAATTAGTACGCAAACTTGTCAGTATGGGACATTTTTCTACTTTGGAACATGTTACTTTTACGTTTGCTATTGAAGGTGTCAGCAGGGTTTTAACACATCAGTTGGTACGCCATAGAATTGCTTCATATTCGCAACAAAGTCAAAGATATGTGGCTGAGCATAATTTTGAAAATATTATGCCACCGTCTATTGCTGTCAAACCGGAAGCAAAAATTAAGTATGAAAAAATGATGTCAGACATTCAAAACCTTTATAATGAGTTTACAGATATGGGCATTCTCCCAGAAGATGCACGGTACATTCTTCCTAACGCGGCAGAAACAAAAATTGTCTGTACTTTTAATGTACGCAGTTTGATGAACTTTTTCAGTTTGCGTTGTTGTACAAGAGCACAATGGGAAATAAGGGAACTTGCTAATAAAATGTTGGAAGAATGTAAAAAAGTTGCTCCAGTTTTGTTTGAGAATGCAGGACCGACTTGCGTTTCCCAACATTTGTGTAGGGAAGGTACTATGAGCTGTGGAAGAATTAATGTTATTTTGGCAAAAGAACAGGCAAAATAAATATGGAGAATTTTATTTTTGGCCGTAACGCAGTGTTAGAAGCATTGCGTTCCGGTCATTCTCTTAATAAGGTGTTAATTCAAGAGGGCTTACAGACAGGAAGCATTAAGGAAGTTTTTGCTTTGGCTAAAGAAAATAATGTGGTGGTGGAAAAAGTTAAAGCAGAAAAACTTGATAAGCTTGTTAAAGGAAAACATCAGGGGGTAGTTGCTATAGCTGCACCAGTATCATTTGTTTCTTTGGATGACGTTTTTGCAAAGGCGGCAGCAAGACATGAGGAACCTTTTATTTTGGTTCTTGACGAATTGCAAGACCCGCAAAACGTAGGGGCGTTAATTAGGACAGCAGATGCGGCAGGTGTACATGGTGTTTTGATACCACAAAGACATGCATGTCCGTTAAATGGTACGGTAGCAAAAATTTCTGCCGGGGCAGTGGAATATGTACCGGTGGTACAAATTGGCAATATTAATTTGGCAATTGAAGAATTGCAACGTCGTGGTTGTTGGGTTGTAGGTGCTGACATGAGCGGTACATCGTATTATGAAACTAATTTGCAAGGAGCGGTTGCTTTAGTTATTGGTGCGGAGGGCAAGGGATTAGGCAGATTGGTTAAAGAACATTGTGATGTGTTAATTTCGTTGCCAATGGCAGGTGGTGTTAATTCATTAAATGCGTCTGCTGCTGGGGCTGTGTTAATGTACGCTATAGTTGAGCAACGAAAAAAAGGTAAGGTATGAAATCAGAAAATTTATCAGAAGATGTAATTGTAAGAAAACACATAAAACTGGTAAGAGGTGTAGCAAGACGTTTTTATTTGGTAGGTGCTGAACAGGAAGATGTTATTCAAGAAGGAATGATAGGTCTGTTGAAGGCGGTCAGAGAATATAAAGATGAAAGCGGAGCATCTTTTGAAACCTTTGCTACTTTGTGTATAAAAAGACAAATTTTGAAAGCGGTAAATATAGCAAACAGGCAAAAATCTTCACCATTAAATTTGGCAGAATCTTTGGAATTTATAGAAAATGGCAATTATAATTCTGTTGCAGGAAAGTTTATTATTTGTAGTAGCCCTGAAGACGAAATAATAGACAAGGAAAAAGACAAGAGCAGAAAAGAAAAAATGGCTAAATTGCTTAGCCCGATGGAAAAGAAAGTTTTGAAGTATTATTTGGAAGGACAAAGTTATGGAGAAATAGCAGGAAATTTAAGTTTGACTAAAAAATCAATTGATAATGCAATTCAAAGAATTAAGAAAAAATTAGATACGAAAAAATAATGAAAAGGAAGATAGAAAAACTATGACAAAAAATAAATTACGTCGTTTTGCAATTTTAACTGGTGGTGGTGATTGCCCGGGATTGAATGCAGTTATTCGTGGTGTGACGAAAACATTATTGAATAACGGTTGTGAAGTTATGGGAGTTTATAATGGTTTTAAGGGATTGGTATATGATGATATTAGTAAGTTGGATTATGACGATATATCTGGTATTTTGCCACGTGGCGGTACTATTTTGTGTACAACCAACAGAGACAATCCTTTTCATATGGCAGAAGAAAAAGAGGGTAAAGTTGTTTTTGTGGATAAACGGGATGCGGTATTGGCAAATTTG
>JAGHTS010000133.1 GCA_018065225.1 Candidatus Phascolarctobacterium caballi | reverse complement strand
TGCGGGTGAGAGAAAAAAGTTATACAAAAAATCTCATCATTTCGATAGAATAGTAATTGTTCAAGTCACTATGCAAAGAAAGGAATGATGAGAAATGGCTATAAAAGAATACAGTTTAGCCCATACAAAATGGTTATGTAAATACCATATTGTCTTTACACCAAAGTATAGACGAAAAGTTATCTTTAATCAACTCAAAAAAGATATAGGCGAAATATTGAGGAGATCGTGTAACTACAAGGGTGTAAAAATACTGGAAGCGTACATGATGCCTGATCATGTACATATGCTGGTAATGATACCGCCAAAATATTCGGTGTCGGCATTTATGGGATACTTGAAAGGGAAGTCGGCACTAATGATATTTGAGAACAATGCAAATCTCAAGTATCATTATGGCAACAGACATTTTTGGGCAGAAGGATACTATGTCAGCACAGTAGGGATAAATGAAGAAACAGTGCGGAAATATATCAGGGAGCAGGAGACTGCCGATATAGCACTGGACAAACTTAGCGTAAAGGAATATGAAGCCCCTTTTAAGGGTAGCAAGTGATACGTGCCCCGTCTGGGGCGGCAAAGGTGACAAAAGCATTCGGGCTTGAACAAAGTGAAAGTCAGAGTCTTTAGGCGCTGGCTGGTAATAAGGGTTTATAGCCCTGAGCAAACCGCCCGTTAGACTGGCGGTCATGATTTTGCATTTCTCATTTTGAAAAGCGATTTGATTTTGAATTTGTAAATGTGAGAATACAAAATAATTTGGTAAATTTATTTATAACTGTTTGACAAGTCGGCAAATTCTTGCAATGACAGAGTTTCGGCACGGCGGTTACCGTCAATATTGGCACGGGTCAGCCATGCTTTGATATAGTCGTTATCTAACCCCATGTTTTTTAAGGAATTGTTAAGCATTTTGCGTCGCATGGAAAAAGCGGCTTTTACTATTTTGAAAAACAGGGCTTCATCATTTACATTAACTGGCGGTTGTGACAAGTGTTTGCAGACCAGTACTGCACTTTCCACCTGAGGCATTGGAATAAAGGATGTGGGCGGCACGGTACAAGCAATGGTGGGTTGTGTATAAAATTGCATAGCCACACTTAATTCCCCGTATTCTTTGCCGCCGGGTTTGGCAACAATCCGTTCCGCCACTTCTTTTTGTACCATAAACACTAATCTTTCCCAATTTAGTTTCTTTTCCAAAATATTAAAAATGATGGGAGTAGTGATATAGTATGGCAAATTGGCACAACACTTAAAACTGTTGTTTTGGGTTTCTTTGGCAATATCAATTTTCAAAATATCGCCGTGAATAATACTGATATTGGAATAGTCGGCCAAAGTTGTTTGTAGTACGGGAATTAGCCGTTGGTCTAATTCTACTGCAATCACTTTGGCATTGCTTTCTGCCAGCCCCTGTGTTAAGGTACCAATGCCGGGACCTATTTCAAGCACTGTGTCAGATGGTGTAAGCTCTGCGGCTGATACAATTTGTTCCACCACAGCGTGGTCAATTAAAAAATTCTGCCCCAATTTTTTGTGAGCAGTCAATTTATATTTTGCCAGTATGTGCCGTGTTACTTGCGGTGAGGCAATCACAGGCGTGATTAAATTCTTCTTTAGTGATTTCATAATGATTTAAGCGTTCCAAAAATTTTTTCGCGTTGGCATAACCTATACCCAATATAGCGCCAACTTTGGCACGGTTATGGGTTGATTGGCGGTTGCCGTTTAATTGGTTTTGCAATAAATCTTGCATTGTAAACAAGTTTTGCGGATTTATTTCGTGATGGCGGACTTTGACAAGAGCGGTTCTGATTGCTTGCGCTGATGCCTGTTCTACCCCAATATCGTTGTTGGCTGTAGCATCAACTTTGGGGATAAATGCTTGTCCTGCATCAGGAAATTTTTGCGTTAAAAAACGGCGGATACGTTCTCCTGCACTGTCGGGGTCTGTAAGAATGATAATGCCTCGCTTGGTATAGGCAACCCCAATATCATTTAGTGTGCGTTGGTTAAGTGTAAATCCGCCGGTTTCAATAGTATCGGCTGACAGAGCTTTTTTTACTGCCAGCGTATCCATTTTACCTTCAACGATGATAACTTCTTTTAACATCAGTCGTCTAAAACATAAACTTCAATATAACGTCTACCCCATTCCCAAGCCCTGTCACGGTCATACATAAACAAGTCAATACAGTTGCCTTCAATGGCACCGCCTGTATCTGCCGCCACTGCCAACCCGTAACCGGGGATAAACAGTTTGGAATGATAGGGGATAAATTCCGGATCAACCGCTACAACCCCTTCATAAGGGACAATACCAATACTGGTAACACCGTCACCGTTGCCGTCTTCAATGGTATAGGCACTGACATTGGCAATAAATTTGCGGTTATAATGTTTCAAACCATTTTCTGTCATAATGCAATCTTTGGTACCACGCTTGATAACTGATTTTTGTGGCAGAATTTTGTGAATACGTCCGATTTCTGTCTGTTCGCCTTCAGCACTGATTTTATAAATGACTTTGTCAATTCCCGGATACCCGCTTTGCATAACAGTTTCTGTACCATATTCCAATTCAGGGTCGTCCATATATTCTACGGGAATTTCCGCTTTGGCAAATTCCTTAAATTCAAATTTTTCCCCACGTTTCAAAATATAAATTTGCGTACCATCCAAAAGGGTGGCACTTGCTTTTGGAAACATAGCATTTTTATTGAAAATAATACCGTTTTCCCGCAGGGCATCGCCAACCCTGTCTAAAGTGCTGGTGAATCGGGAAATTCTGCCGTTCATATATACACTAAAATTTTTAGGTGTAGGTTGTTTCTCAGCAGTAACGGGTTGTTCGGTTGTAAATAACGGTATAAGACTTGTCAATATTACGCAGGCACAAAAAAATTTAACAATTTTTTTGGCGACCGCTTTAACGCTTATTCTCATAGTGGCGTAATTATATGTAAAATAAATGTAAGTGTCAATTTTATAGTGCAAAATATGGT
>JAGHTS010000031.1 GCA_018065225.1 Candidatus Phascolarctobacterium caballi | reverse complement strand
TCTTTATATTCATCATTAATTGCTTTTCCATTTAAATAAAGGATATCATCAAAAACTGTAAAATTTGAAACTTTTGCTTTGACATATTCGCCATTAATTTTTTGAGGAAATGTGACTATATCAAATACGGTATGACTTACTTTACAAATTTTAGAATTCAAATTAGCAATTTGTTCTTCATTTAAAATCAAATTATCTCCATAAGAATTATTTTCAACCCAATAATTTGCCGTCATAAACTTGTCGAATTTAGTTATTCCTCCTGCAAATACATTTAATGGTAAAATTAGAAACACAAAAAATAAAAATTTAATTAAATATTTACACATAACTACCTCCTCAAACCAAACTCATGAAGTACATTATTAATTTCAATTTTTGCCATATCACTAATAGGTGTTAAAGGTAAGCGTGGCTTTCCAACATTAATTCCGGTAACTTGGCTTACTGCATACTTTACAGGAATGGGATTAGATTCAATAAACATAGCTTTAATTAATTTGCTTATTTTTGCATTAATATCTGCTGCTGTTTTTATATCCCCACTTTGATATGCATTCATTAAATATTGCAAAGATTTTCCATCAATATTACTAACAACGGAAATTAACCCTGTTGCTCCTACACTCATAAAAGGTAAAACCAAACTATCATCGCCACTATAAATAGTAAAACTTTTGGGCAAAAGTCTATAGAGTTCTGCTACTTGTGTCACATCTCCTGATGCTTCTTTAATTGCCACAATATTTTTAAAATCATTGGCTAAACATGCCACAGTTTCCGGTAAAATATTTGAACCGGTACGTCCCGGGACATTGTATATAATAATTGGTTTTAAGGTTGTCTTTGCCACAGCCGCAAAATGTTCATAATATCCTTTTTGCGTAGGTTTGTTGTAATATGGACCTACAATCAGAAATCCGTCAGGACGATACTTTTCTAATGTCTTAACTAATTCAATTGTACTTGCAGTTGAATTAGTTCCAGCACCAACCACGATATTACATTTTCCACCAACACGTTCAACAACTGCTTTTAACATAATTTCTTTTTCACTTAATGTCATAGTTGCCGATTCTCCAGTGCTTCCTTCTACAACCAAGCCATCACTACCATGTGCTAAAAGCCACTCAGCAAATTCAGCTGCCGCTAATGCATCAACTCCATCATTATTAAAAGGAGTAACCATTGCTGTCAGAAGTTGTCCGAAATAAGGATTTTGCATTATTCTCTCCCTTATAAATTAAATTCTTTATGTAGTGCTTGCACAGCGGCAATCATATTGTTTTCATTAACAATCGCACTGATCGTATTATCACTGTCAACTGTCTGTAAAATAGTAATACCTTGCATACTCAAAGCAGAAACAAACTTCGCCATAAGTCCGTACATCCCTCGTCTTGCCGTTAAAATAAGTGTAACTTTGCCACATTCTTTATTACATATATATTTAAATCCTGCTTTATCAAGTACATTACATGTTCTGTCAACATCGTCACGGAACGTTGCAAACATAGCTTCTTTTTCAGATAAATTAAGAAAACTTACACTTATACCAGCTGCAGCAATACTCTGAAACATTTTTTGCCCATCATCTAAATTAGATGGATTTAAAACTACACGAAATTGTGATAAATTTCCCATATTGGCAATTCCGCTGGCAATTTTACTACTAAATTCAACATCTGTTCCAACAGCGCCATTACCTCGTTCATTACTGATCAAAGTACCTACTGCATTGCTAAATGTTGATTTGATAATCATTGGAATATTACTGCTCATAGCAATTTCAACTGCACGTGGATGAATAACTTTTGCCCCGTTATGAGCCATTTGTGCAACTTCCTGATATGTAACAGTATCTAAAATATTTGCCTCTTTAACAATTCTAGGATCAGCAGTCATAATACCGTCTACATCGGTATATATTTCTATACATTTTGCATGTAATGCTGCCCCTAAAGCTGCTGCTGTTGTATCACTACCGCCCCTGCCCAACGTTGTAAAATTATTATTATTTTCGGTTATACCTTGAAATCCACACACTACGGGAATAAATCCATCTTCTAATAAATGAAGCAAATTTGAAGTTTTAATATTTTTAATATGTGCAGATCCATATTCACTATCAGTAACAATTCCTGCCTGCCCACCTGTTAATGCCATTGCTTTTATACCATGTTTCTGCAAATGTGCAGCCATAACACAAGATGATATTATTTCCCCACAACACATCATTGCATCCATTTCCCTGTTACTTACAGAAAGATTTTCATTTTTAAGAAAATCTATTAAAGTATCTGTGGAATATGCATCACCTTTTCGTCCCATTGCAGAAACAACAACAACAGGACTAAGTCCATGTTCAATAGCTGTTTGAATTTTATTTTTAACAGCATCACGATTGTTTGATGATGATACACTTGTACCACCAAATTTCTGAATAATTATTTCCATAGCC
>JAGHTS010000020.1 GCA_018065225.1 Candidatus Phascolarctobacterium caballi | reverse complement strand
ATATTGTGTCAATATATATATAATTATTCAAAATGAATATGTAAATTTTTAAATCGCCAAATCGTTTGGTGTTTTTGTGTTAGTGAAAACATTTCACAAATTTTGTTGCGGCAAATTTATCCGCATATAGTTTCCAACGGGTTTAAGGAGGAAAATAATGAAAAAGAAATTTTTGGGTAAAAAGGTACTGGTATCACTTTTGGCAGGGGGAATGCTTTATTCCGGCGGGGCATTGTTACCTGACTATGCTGTGGATAAGGTAGGGCAGTTGTTGCCGGGCATGTTGAATGTTGCGATGGCAGATGATTATAGGGATATTACGGATCATATTAAATTTGATCTTGCTTTGAGTGCAGAACCGGATCCTGTTCCTGATCCTCCTAATGATTATCATTGGATTGGTGAAAAAACTTTAAAGATGACTGGAGAATATACGGTAACTTTGAAAGGTACAAGTAAGACGTTAGGATTAAGTATTACTGAGAATAGCGGTTCAGTTGTAATTGAATCTGGGGCTTCTATTACGGTTGGTGCTGATAGATATATTTATCCATTGGTAAAAATTGGGTCAGGGGATACAGGTGAGGCATCTCTTACTGCAAAAGCAAATCAATTGGTTGGTGGTGTTCTGCTGCAAAAGAATTCTGTACTTAATTTGGATGCTGGTACTTTTGATGGAACTATTCAAGCCACAGGCGGAGGCAATGTTGATAATTATACAGCAAAGATTGTTGTTTCAGGGAATGTAATTTTTAAGGATGAAAGTGCTATTAAATTTGGCAAATCAAAGCCAAGAGGCTCACTAGATAATTCAAAAGTGTTGGAAATTGCTACTGGTGCTGAACTGACAATTAGGGCTGATAAGTTAATATTTGACGAAGGAAATAACCTTTTAACAAATAACTCGTCATTAGTACTTGAAGGTGGTGTTCTTGGCGCCAATGTTATTACTGGAGGTACAGGAACAACAAATATACAAGATACAGTAACAATGAATGCCAATCAAGTTCAGACAACTTCGGGCGGTATTCAGCTTAAAGATGGATCGGTACTTAATTTGACCGGTACAACTGACAGTGCAAAGACGACTGGTGAATTGCAGGTTAGCATAACAGCTGTTAGCGGAGCTAAAGGAAAGGTTGTAGTTGGCAGTGGGCAAAAAATAAAAACTAAAGCCGGAGCAACAACAAATATTGGTACAGAAAGTGATAAAGTGGATATAGAAAATGCCGGTAATGTGGATTTTACAGGTGATATTGCAGGTAACATTACAAACAGTGGCGGCGATGCATCTAATGTTGGGTTTAAACATACTGGTAATATGTTAGGAAGTATAACCAACACTGGAAATTATGAGTTTGCAGACACTGGAAAATCAATACAAAAAGGAAAAATCAGCAATAGCGGGAAAATGCTTGTTAAAGGCAGTATAGCTATTGCTGAAGATACAAACGGGACAATTACAAATTCCGGAGATTTTACAGCAGAAAAAGGTATTGCTGCCAAGAAAATAATAAATAATGTTGGTGGCACATTTACTGCTACAGGTGGTACTAATGCACTTAATATAACTAATGGCATTGAAAACAAACTTAATGCAACAATGACAATAGAGGGTACATTGACAGGCGGTCTTATTGATAATAGCGGAACATTGACAATTAATGGGCCTGTTGGTAATGATATACATAATCAGTCCACTGGTACGGTGACAGCAGGTACAGGTGCCTTATCAGGTGCAGTGGATAATGATGGCGATTTTACAGTTGATGCTGGTAATATTAGTACTGTTTCATTTGACAACAGTGGCACTTTGCATTTGGGTGGTGCTGATGGTGTGTCTTCAGGTAAATTAACAAAAGGTATTGTGGATGGTCAAAGTACCAAAACAGGTGTTTTGGAAATTACAGGTACAGATGTAGTTGTTGATAGTGGTGTATCTGCTATTACACAAAAATCTTTGACTATTGCCGATGGAGCAAAATTGACTACAGATTTGGATAAATTGACGATTAGTGATAAGTATATTACCAATAAAGGGACGTTGGTTGTCAGTGATGACAGTATTCTTACAATTGATATCAAAGATAGTAATGGTACTACTGAACTTACCAGTGGGAAAAAACTTGTAGTTGGGGAAGATCATACAATAGAAGGCACGTTGAAGGGTAATGGCGGAACTATTGATATGACAGAACGTGGACTTGGGGTTTTGAAATCTGATACTGAATTACAAAAGTTGGAAAATGCTGAAATTCATTCTTTAACCATTGGTAAACTTGTAGGAGGTCTTAATTTAAAAATTGATGTAGATATGGCTAATTTTACAGCAGACAAATTGATAGTTGGTGCTGCTGATTATGCATCACTGACTCTTTCAAGTATAAATGTAATAAAAGATTATATTCCGCAAAAAGATGATTATGGTACAGATGACTTTGAAATAAATGTACCAACGGTTATTGATGGTATTCACGGAGATGACACTAAGGCACAAAATGCTATTACTTTTGTAGATGGTGAAGGTGCAAATAACGTAAATTGTACCATGGGTGGCGGCACGTCTGCGACAGGTATCCTTGGGGAAAAAGTGCCTACATATAATTCAGAGCCTACCCTTACAGAAGTTATAACTAATAATTACAAATATACATTTGCAATGGGGGATACCAAAGGAACTTTAGATTACAAAGTTGAACAATTAAATGTAATGTTTAAAGATTTTATTGAAGGTACTTTGCCCGGATATGGTACGGCAGATGGTGACAATAAAGAGGTTGACCCGTCGATTTTGTGCTTGACGGAAAATATGACAATAAATAAAGAAGATCCCGATGTTGCAATTGTCGCAGACATGAATAATGCGGCACAAAAAAACGCAGAACTTAAAATCAATTTAAATGGAAAGACACTGGATGCACAAACTACTGCTACTGATGGCATTACTGTTAAAGTTGGGGATGCAAAAAAATTGAATATTAACGGTGGCGGTGAAACGGCTGCTTGTATAATTACTGATAAAGTTAATTTTGATGTTGCTGAAGGCGGGGCTTTGGTTTTTGACGGCAAAACTGAAATTTATGGAAAAATAAATAATGCTGCCGATGGCAATGTTGTTAATGCCAAATCAGGTATTTTAGAGTTGAAAGGTGAAATTGCAAATGCCGGTACTATTACTAATAAGGCAGAAGGGGATAGTTTGGGAAGAATGACCATTACTTACGGTGGGGTAACAGGTACAGGCAAGATAGTTAATAATGGGCAGCTATTGGTTGGTGCCGCTATAGAAAAT
>JAGHTS010000169.1 GCA_018065225.1 Candidatus Phascolarctobacterium caballi | reverse complement strand
ATGCCGATGACAACGGAACAACTGCACACGGTACTGCAAGCCATCTATTCCGAATTCGTTACCGTGAGGTACGATGACCCGTTAGAGGGCGGTGTGGTAACAAAAACCATGTACAGCAACAATGTGCCGTCAACGTGCATGAGAGTAACGGAAGACGGGCAAGAACTATGGGATGAAATATCTTTCCCCTTGATTGAGAGGTAATGCCATGATTGAAACATCGGCATTATATAAAGAGCTTTTTGAGCAAGGCGGCAGATTTGAAACCCATATTCAAATTGAAATTGCCAACGGGCAATATATAAACTTTTGGGATGCTTCTATCTTTTCCGTTAACACGGTGAGAGACGTTTTTACATCTCATAATGCAAGCGTGGGTAACTGCGTATCAAGCCGCATATCGTTTCAAGCGATATACCCCGAAACACGCATACCCGAAATGGCAAAGGTGCGGTTATCCGTCCGTGTGCGGCTGGGTGACCGTGTGAGTGAGGAAATCCCACAAGGCACTTTCTTTATTGATACCCGAAAAAAAGAATATGTTTCGGGTGTACAAAGACTTACCGTTACGGGCTTTGATGCAATGATGCTTGCTGAATCGGATATGGATTACAACTCCATATCCTTTCCAGCAACAACATGGGCTGTTGTCTCCAACATCGCAACAAAACTCGGTGTAACGGTGGAAGAGCAGACAAGACAAGAGCTTGTTAAATTGCCTTATACCATCAGCAAACCTAAAGACAAGTATTCTCAACGTGAAATACTCGGCTTTATTGCAACAATGTGTCTCGGCAACTTTGTTATCACAAAAGACAACAAGCTCAAGCTTGTCAAAACATTCGGTGACCCGTCAACCGAACCGTCCGTTCTCATTGATGAAAACGGTGCAATTATAACGATAGGCGGTGACTCAATACTTGTTTAATATTGGCAACTCAAGTAAAAGCATAGACTTTGATGATGCGTTTGAATCGTATACGCAAGTTAAGCTGTACGACAAAAGCGGCAAGCTCTATACCGCTGGCAACAACAGCGGACGAACACTCACTCTCACAAGCCCGTTCGCTACACAGCAAATGTGCAACGAGATGCTGGCACAAGTACAGACATCCGTCTATCAGCCGTTTGAAACAACCGGCTCTATCTATGACCCGTCTATGGATTTGGGCGATTCCCTTTCCGTATACGGTACAGATAGCACGGCATTTTCCCTTGCGGAAAATTACGGCTCACTTGTAACGGCAAGCATTTCAGCTCCCAGCGGAGAGCAAATAGACCATGAAATCCCATTTCAATCTGCATCGGGCAGAGCAATGGGGCGGCTTGAAGACAAAGCAAACGCAAACGAAAGCAAAATCCTTGAAGCCCATAATGAATTGATTGCGGCACTAAACGGTGACGATGGTGCACCGATTGACCTTGCGGCTGGACTGCAAAACTATGTCCGTTATGACCTTGAAAATGATAAAGGATGGGCATCATCTGCACTCTTTGCCAAAATCGGAGAGCAAACCGATGCAAAGGTAGAAGCATACGTTGATAGCGAAATAGGCTCTCTTGTCTCTATTAAAGCCGATTTGGTGGCTATAGCGGCAAAGAAAACCACAATTGATGCAATGACCTTTGTGGGCGGCTCTCTTTCCGTAACGGGCAATATACGCACAAATATAGCAAACGGCTCAATTGAAGCGTTAAACGGTACAATCATCGGCAAGACCGTTGCCGCAAGTGAATCGTTTACACTCAAGGGCGAAGAATACAAACCCACACAAATTACCTCAATAAGCGGCAAAAAATATTCCGTACTGGCTTGCTAATAAGGGGTACGCTCAAGCGAAAGCTTGATTGAAAAATTAGCTGACGGACTGCGAGAATCCCCCAAAGCTCAACGTGCTAAAGCATAGCTATGAAATACGGGCAAGTGCGAATGCGGTGAAAACAGAAAAAAACGTTGAGATGGCACACGGTTAAATCCTAAATGCAGTAAAAACGGGCAATTCGCAACTAACCCCGAATAGGGGAAAGCTCAACGACTACGATTCAGCTCTGCGATGAACAGTAAGATATAGTCTAATCCCATGCGAAAGCACGGGTACAAAATGATTATGATTCAGCCGGTACGGGAACATTACACCAATATGAGCTTATAGACATTGACGATTCAACACCGTCTTCTTATGCTCACGTCTTTCAGTCAACGGGCAACACCGTTTTTCCAATAATCGTAAACAATGGCGGCACAATGACAACGGACGGAATTAAACGCACGTACACGTTTGGCGGTGGCGAAGCAACGGGCTATAAGAAATCCACAATCACGTTAAGCGGACATACGGGTGTTAATAATGCCAGCGGTAGTGCAACAATTAATTTCACAGTATCCAACGGTATTGTCAAAGCAGATGCCGGTGCACTTGGCGTGGCATACAGCTCCAACTTTAAACTGACCTACACCGTTTCCACAGCTCCGTCAAGCAGTGGCGGTGGCAGTATCACTATTTCGCCTATGACCCAGTACACGCAAAAGGCAATCAAACCGGCATGGGTGAGCAATTCGGGAACGGGCATTACTAAAACGTTCCTTGTAAGACAGAATGAGGAATAACAATGAAAGAAGCAATTGATACTCTTAATGACGTAAAGAACGCTATTCAGCGGCTTGAACACTTTGTTCCCACAGAACATAACTGCAAGCAGATTCTCGGTAGCGTTCAACGTCTTGATATGGTTATAGAATATCTTAGCCATATACATATCGTTGAAGAGGAGACAACCGATGGCGAACAAACGAATTGAAGACTTAACCACAGCCACAGCTCTCGGTGATGACGATTATCTGCTTATCTCGCAAGGTAGCGTTGCAAAGAAACTCAAGGGCAAGGACGTTAAGAACAATAACGGTGTACCCACAAGCCGCACAATCAACGGAAAAGCTCTCACAAGCAATATAACGCTCTCTGCAAGCGATGTGGGGGCAGTACCTACCACACGCAAGGTAAATGGTAAACCTCTCACAGCGGACGTTGTTATTACGGCAGATGATATCGGCATTGACGGTGCAAACTTTGTAACACATAACGATGACGGAGATGTCAACATTACTGGCATGATACGTGGCTTAGATGTTGCCGATGATGCCGGAGCTGGCAAGGTATATATTTGCCCGTTTTACCGTTTTCAAGAATTAGGACTACCATCGGGTACAACCACAGAAGACTTTATTAAAAAGTGGCTTGTAAAGATTTGCACTCATTACCAAATGAACAATGCCACATTCATCGGACAAGCAAGCCCGAATGCAACGGGAGCTATTCAAGCACATATCCTTGATACAAGAACCGTCAACGATGAGGGATTGCCGCAGTATTGTTCGGGCTTATATTACGCCTACAATGGCGTGTGGATTTTCCGCACATACGCATATGCTTTTACTGCAAAGCAAATTGCAACATTTTAAGGAGAAATAACAATGTATTTTCTTGTTCAAATCAGGCTGAAAGATAACGGTGAGTACGAAAAAGGCACAAGCCAATATGCTGATTACAAAACAGCACTCATTCAACTGCACGTTGCAATGTCCTCTGCAATGGCAAAGGAAGATACCGTAAAGGTTTGTTGCATCGTCATGGACGATGAGGGCAATCAGCTTAAATACGAACTCTACACAGCCGAAGCCAGCAAATAAATTTTGCTTTACGCTTTTTCCTAAAACGCCCTATTGGTATAATATCCATAGGGTGTACAATCTCCTTCGTTTGATAGACGGAACAAACCGATGCGGCTCGGTTATGCGTTGTCCTTTCCGCTTTTCCAACCGCAAAACAAGTTAGTCTCTTGCATTTCTGCAACCTCCTATAAGTAAATCAAAAACTAACCGCACAAGTTTCTTGACAGTCACACAAGTTTTAGAGTGCGGACATATAGAGTATTGGTGTAATGGTAGCACAGCAGACTTTGACTCTGCCGGTAATTGTTCAAATCAGTTATACTCTGCCATATACACCGATTGGTGAAACATATGAATACAATGGACAAATACTTACGCAGTATTGCCATATTCCTTGTTCTGTACATTGTCGTTGACCTAATAATCTTTTGTATAAAAGGGTGTGAACCGTCAACCTTGACAATGTACATTTTTATTGCGGCAACGGGTGAATGTGGCTTTATGGGCTGGATAAAAACAGCCAAAACAAAACAACAAGAAAGGGAATGGCAAAAGGAAGATGAGCATAATAAATGATGCTTGTGAATGGGCTGTTGCTATTGCTAACGACAATTCACACGGCTATTCTCAGCAAGTAAGATGGGGCAACAGCTATGATTGTTCCAGCTTTGTTATTTCGGCATATGACCATGCGTTTCAAAAGGCGGAAATGCTTTACCGCTCCCCGAAGCTCATGGGTGCAACTTACACCGGCAACATGAGGACAGTATTTCAAAAATGCGGCTTTGATGTACTCCCGAATCAGCCGGTATCACAGCTCAAGCGTGGTGACGTTCTTCTTAACGATGCCACACATACAGCTCTTTATATCGGTAACGGGCAAATTGTCCATGCCCGTTCGGGAGAGGGAACAACCGATACCATTGACAACAGCGGCAATGAGATTTGCGTACAAGGCTTTTACGGCACTTGGGATTGCGTTTTACGTTATACCCATGAAACCGTAGAGGATGAACCGCAAAAGCCCGTACAGCCCGTTGAAACGTGCATAGCAACGCTCCCCGTACTTAAAATGGGAATGATAAGTGAAGCTGTCCGACAATGGCAACTGTTTTTGCTCTCAAATAAGATTTCTGTCGGCATTGACGGAGCTGACGGGGATTTTGGACAAAACACTTATAACGCAACCGTCATGTACCAGCAACGCAAAGGAATTGCGGCAACCGGCATTGTTGGCAAAGAAACTTTTGAGAAAATGTGGAGTTAACAATGTCCGAAACACTTATAGCGGCATTCCTTAGTGCCGCAGTAACTTTAACCGTATCCCTTATTACAAATCACGCACAATCGGAGAAATCCCGTGCATTGATTGAATATCAAGTCGGAGAGCTGAAAAAGCAAGTAGAAAAGCACAATAACATTATTGAGCGTACATACAAGCTTGAAGAGCTGACCGCAGTACAGACAGAACAAATCAAGGTAGCAAACCACAGAATTGAAGATTTGGAAAAATGGAAAGGTAGCACACAATGATAGACATTACCCCTATTATTAACGCTGTTATTCTGCTTGTTGCAAGCATTGTAACCGTTGTTATCGTACCTAAAGTTAGAGCCGTTCTCATTGCAAAAATCGGTGAGCAACAGACTAATGAGCTTTGCCGCTGGATTGACATTTTTGTTGGTGCGGCAGAACAATGCTTTGCAGACCCCGAAAAGAAGAAAAGCTATGTGGTAGAAAAGCTTGAAGACATGGGCTATACCGTCAACGATGAGGTTAACGGTATTATTGAATCGGCTGTACTCCAGCTTCATGCCGCATTGAGGGATTATTAATTATTATGGACACACGGCAGATTATCAGCTTTATCAATTACCCCGATAGAGGGCTTGTTGAATTTGCCGTACATAGAGCTAATTTAACAGCTCCCGAATGGGATTGCATCAAAGCCCGTGAATATGATGGCGAAACCGTTGAAAAGCTTGCAGAACGCCTTGAATTGAGCGATACCACAATTAAAAGACGGTACAGCTCAGGCATGAAAAAGCTTGACGTTGCGTTCTCTTCTATGCAATGGGTAGGCACTCTCTCAACGTCCATAAAGCAGTAACTTTAACCGCTCCGAAAGGGGCGGTTATTTTTTTATGCTCAATTACTCAAAAAAGTAAAATATGCTGTTGACATACGCAAATGAGTATGATATTATAATGCCACAGCGATACACAAACGAGTAACTTATAGGAGACATAAAAATGAAAGACGTTATCAAATCCGCAGAAAAAGTAAACGGTTACAGAATCTACAAGATTGTTGATACCGCAAACCATTCCGTAAAGTACGGTGTAAATCTTCATCGCTTTGATACTCCAGCAGAAGCAATCGCCTATGCGAACACTCTCAAGACTGGTAAGGACAAGTAATAGAAAGGGGAAACGAAAAATGTCTTGGTGCGAATACGAAATGTTAAGAGAAGCAGTCAACAAAACTTGCGAAAAGTGCGAGGATTGCGACAAATGCCCGTTTGAATCTGTGTGCGTTCCGATGGCAACAAAGCCGCTTGAGGGCGATACGTTAAAAGAGTGCTGGAACATCTTTATTAATCTGTGAAAGGGGAAACGAAAATGACATCAATTAGAGTTTATGACGATTCCGAAGACAAGCTTGACTGGCTGTCAGAACTCAACGATTGCACGGTAGCTGACATCGTTGAAGAGATGATTGAAGAATATCTTGAAAACCATGATTTGAAAGATTGATTAAATATAAAGCCGCTCCGAAAGGGGCGGTTTTTTTGTTGCCTAAAATGGGCTTAAATTGAGCTGTGAGCGTTCTTCTTGTTTTCTTGGTTACGTTGTACCATAGAAGCACAAAGGGGGCTTACAAATGAATTATTACGGACAGAATTATTATCAGCCTATGCCACAGCCACAAGGCACTTTTACTTGCCGTGCGGTTACGTCACGGGAAGAAGCGATGGCGGCTCAAACGGATTATTTCAGCATGGGTACGGTGATGCCCGATTTGGCACACGGTGTAATTTACTTGAAACGTTTTAACAGCAATACCGGCTCAAGCGATTTTCTTGAATTCAAGTATTGCCAGCCCGAACAGCCGAAACCTACACCGCAGTATGTCACGCTGGAAGAATTCAACGCCTTTAAGGATTCGTTGAAAGGTGGTGCGGCAAGTGATTAACCCGATGCAACTTGTTAACTTGATGCGTTCCGGCAATCCGATGCAGATAGCCGCACAAATGGCTCAAAATAACCCACAGATGGCTCAAGCTCTCAAGATGGTACAAGGCAAGAGCGAAAATGAATTATTGCTCATGGCTCAGAATATGGCGAAAGAAAGAGGAACAACGGTTGAAGCAATCGCACGTTCTCTCGGTTTAAGGTAAGAAAATCCGTGCACGGGATTTCAAAATAAAATTATAAAGGGGGAAACATCTATGGCAGATGATTTCACAAGTGGATTTCTCGCAGGACAGAGCGATAACGGTGGCGGCTTTGGCGGCTGTTCATGGTGGGTAGTTATTATCATATTCGCCATGATATTCGGCTGGGGCGGCAACGGCTTTGCCGGCAACGGTGGTGGTGCTATGAACGGTTATGTACTGACATCCGATTTCGCAAACATTGAACGCAAGCTTGATGGCGTTAACAACGGCATTTGCTCTCTCGGCTATGACCAGCTTGCACAGATGAACGGCATTAACTCTAACATTGCCGGTCTTGGAATGCAGATGCAGAGCGGCTTTAATGCGGCAAACATCGCTACACTCCAAGGACAGAACGCACTTTCCGCACAGCTTGCACAATGTTGCTGTGACAATAGGGCGGCAACCGCAGACCTTAAATACTCTATGAGTATGAACACAAGAGACATCGTTGATAACGATAATGCAAATTACCGTGCAATTAATGAACGTCTCACACAGATGGAAATGGCACGTAAGGATGAGAGAATTGCAGAACAGACTCAGCGTATCAACGCACTTGAGCTTGCGGCATCGCAGAGTATGCAGAATCAGTATTTGATTAACCAGCTCCGTCCAGCTCCCGTGCCGGCATGGACAGTACCAGCACCGTATTGCTATCAGCAAAGCAATAATTGCGGCTGTTGCTAATTGAATTCGGGGGCGGCTATATGCCGCTCCCTTGATAAGAGGTGATTATATGTCTTGTAAAACGTCTTGCAGATTATGCAAGCATTTAATTCTTTCCACAAGCATTGCGTACAGCACAACAACGGGTGCGGTTTCAATTACCATTCCCACAGCAAGCTATAACAACGGTGAGAAATACTGTATTGTGCTTGCTCAAGCATTACCGGCAACGGCAGTAATCAACGCTCCCGTTTTCATTGTTGTCGGTACAAACAGTTATCAGCTCACAACGTGCGATTGCCAGCAAGTAACCATTAGTGCCTTGCGTACCCGTACACGGTACTCTACAAGGGTAGTAACGTCCGCAACGGGCGGCACTTTCAAGCTATTGGGCAAACTTGGTGATTGCACAACGGAAACATTACCGGCAATTGGGGGGTGAGTAAATGAGTAACAGAGCATTAATTCTCCATGAAGCTGGAAAGCGTGACCGTGACGGTGATGATAACAGACGGGTGAATATCACTAATTATTATTACCGCTCCGACAATGAGCGAACGGGTGAACGCATGGGCGGCTATCCCGTCAGCGATTATCCCATGAACCGTATGACAGAAGACTACACCCGTCCTCGCATGGGCTGGACAGAGCCGGTGCGTTCAACGTACCCGATGCGTGACAATATGTCACGGGAAGAATACAAGCCCGTTGTTGGTTTCGGTGACCGTGATATGAGGGTAATGTACCCGTCAATCCGTAACGAAATGGGGAGCATTGCCGGCACAATGGAACGTGGACACGGTGAGGTAGAAAGCTATCCCAAAGCAACAAGAGAAATCGCAGAGGGATGGTTAAAATCCATGAAAAACTTTGTCGGTACTAGTAGAGTGCACTGGAGTTACGAACAGTCAAAGGAAGCCATGACCGAGGGTGGTTTTACGGCTGACCCAATTGATTGGTGGGTAGCTCTCAAAATGATGTATTCGGATTATCACAAGGTAGCAAAACGCATGGGCATAGATAATATAGATTTCTATGCGGCAATGGCTGATGCGTTCTTGAATGACCCCGATGCTGGGGAAGATAAACTGTCAACTTATATGTACTGCGTAAAGTAAATATAAGCGTGAGCCGGTGGGTAAAACTGCCGGCTTTTTTATTGCAAAAAAATTTTTTAAAAAATACGCAAAAAAGTAAAAATAATTGTTGACATACTCAAAAGCGTATGCTATATTATAGACACAATCAAGTTACGCAAAAGCGTAACACAAATACAAAGGAGAAAACAAAATGATTACTAATCTTAACATGGTACGTTCCGCACAGCTCATCAACGAAGAAGAAAATGCAAAGGATGCAATGTTTGGTGTTCTTTGGACTCTCGGTAAAGCACACGTTGAAAACGGTGCTTGGGTGCTTGACGATGAAGAAATTGAGAGCCTTTACGAAACTGAAAACGGTTTCACTTTTGACGGTTACGATTTCTTCTCCAGCAAGATTGAAGCCGTTGAAGACGGTATGTGGCAGATTGCTTGTGCACTCGGTTTCGCAAGCAAGGCAAACGGAGTTTGGGCAAGAGGTTAAAGGGGAAGAAATTCCCCTTTAAAATAAACTTATAGGAGACAACGAAAATGGCAAAGGTATTAATTGAAACACTTAACAGTTACGCAAAGCTTTACATGACCGGCAACACAAACGTGCTTGCGGCTATGGGCAGAATCATTGAACGTCTTGAGCAGATGGGATACTCAATTGACGTTAAAAACGGTAAGTACATTATTAAGTAAAAATTAAAGGAGATAATCAAAATGGAAAAAATTCTTGGAATCGCAATCGTTAACGGTGTTGCAAGCTGTGTTGAGATAGACGATGACCTTGCCGCTTATTATGAGCTTCTCGGCTGTAATTGCATTGAGATGCCAACAAGGAAAATCGGCAAAACAAATTACATCATTATCTGTGATGAAGAGGGTGCATTAAAGCCTAATCACATTTCCGCAACAAACAGTAACAAAGAAACCATGATTGTCGGCAATTGCTTTATATGCAAGGAGTATAACGGTGACGTTATAAGCCTTGAGCCTAACGACATTATGCACATCTCAAGACGTTTCCACCGTACAAGACAGATTGACAATGAAAGCGGTGAAATTAGAACCTTTACCGTTGTTGAATGTGAATACCCGTTCACCGTTGACGAAATCATTGAAGCAGTAACAGCGGCAAGCGATAACGAATAAAACAAGCGATAAAATAGTACCGCAGTAGTACAAATCCCAAAACACCGCAGAAATGCGGTGTTTTTATATACCTCGTAGGCAAAGCATTTGCAGAAATGTAATGTTTAACTAAATTAAGCCCATCTCTTCGGAGATGGGCTTTTTTCTTTGATTTTACTGCATTTTTCGGCTGTTTCGGTATCATGATTTTAAAATAGTAAAATGCAAAATCAAGCATTATTAAGCATTATAAAACACTAATTTAGTAGTACCAAAGTAGTACCAAAATAGTATTAAATTTTGCTGTTGATGAAATCGTTTAAAGCACTTGCAGAACGTTGGCGTTTGGCTTCACGGAGATGGGTATAAACATCTTTCGTAACCGTGATAGAGCTATGCCCCAGCAACGTTTTTGCTGTGGTTTCGTCAAGACCGGCATCGTCAAGCAAGCTTGCGTAAGCATGACGGAACTGATGCGGTGTTACAAGCGGCTTGAGCTTTGTCATCTTGTACTTTGCACCGTTCGCACGGGTGTACTCCAACGTCCGTTCCTCTGCCAGCCCTATTGACCTACACCATTCAGCCCAATGCCCAGTAAACACGGCTCTCGTCAGCGGCTTTTCTCCCCCAAACACATAGCCCGTTCCCGTTGTCGGTAGTGCATCGTTTAGAATGTCCAGTAAATCAACGTCACGTATGCCGGCATCTGTTTTGGGCGGCTTAACCTTTGCTTCGTTGCCCTCATAGTAAACCTCTTTCGTAACGTGAATAATCTTGTTTACACGGTCTATGTCTTCCCAGCGTAATGCAAGCAACTCTCCCCGTCTCAAGCCCGTATAGAGCAGAAAAAACGCAAATAAACCCATTTCGGAATCGGGCTTTACTTTTGCTATTTCCTCATCTTTAGGCGGCAAACGCCTTGAGCGGCTTAATCCCGATGGAATCTTTACAGCGGTAACGGGATTGTATTTGATTTCCGAATCTGCTTGTATTATGGCGTAATCAAAAATCATTTTGAGCATATTCTTTGACATCTGCACGGTACGCCTTGCATAGCCCATATTGCCCAAATTCGTTATGTACGCTTGTATTTCATCTGCGGTGATATCTTTTAAGGGGATATCGCCAAAACGTTCCACAGCCCGTTTAAATGAGCCATTATAAGCAGAAACGGTGTTGTATGTGGTTTGTTGCTCATGGTATATTTGCCATGCCTTTGCAATCTCCGCAAACGTCTTGCCCTTTTCGCTTTCGGCAGACCATGCCGCCATTTTCTGTTTGACATCGGCTTTTGTCTTACCGTAAAAGAATTTCTTTTTACCGTTCTTTAACGTAATAGCTTCAGCCCAAATGCCATTTGCGCTTTGATACATTTGCTCACTCCTAAATCACAGCCCGTCTACCTACACGGCAGACGGGCATTTTTTATCTCAACTTGCTAACGACATAACCAAACTTGACCCAATTGGCACGGGTAGACTTATCAACGGAAAATGTAACACCGTGACCGTTGACCGGCTCAAGCGTGGCTGTTGCTCCCTCAAAATATTTGCGTATATAAGCCCGTCCATCTGCTTTGTTAACGAATATGCCGGTATCCCCGTGACGGGGAGAGCCGCAGGAGACAAGCAATATATCGTCAAGGTTATAAACGGGGTGCAGATGGTTTGACGTGATTCTAATTCCACATGAGACATTAGGAAACCGTCTTAGCTCATTCGGTGCATCAATGATTTCAACATTTGCGGAATCAAGTATCATGCCATCATCCATGTTGCCGGTTGGAATTAACACGGACAAGAAACCGTTTGCATCGTCTTTATTGTTTAAGCTGGCTTCAAATTCAATAAGGCTGTTAATATAATTTCTCTGCCGTTGGCTCAACTTTCTGTAATACGTTCTTATGGATTCCAAATTGACCGTATTAATGCCGTAGATGTCATACGCATCAAGCCCCAACGATAAACAGACGTTGTACAGCATCAACGCAGAAATCTTTGTTGTTTGCTGGTAGATTATACGCTTGTACATAGATTCGTCCATGCCCACAAGCTTTGCCATTGCCGCCATTGATAATCCCTTTTCAGCACGTTTTAATTCCATGAGCCGTGCAAGGTTATCCCGAATTACAAAATCCGTCATCGTCCGTTTTTGCCCCTTTCTTTCAAATGATTACAGTAAAACTTTAAGCTTTTTGTTGCTTTATTGACCGATAAATTGAGATACTATTACTGCGAGGTGAAAAAACATGAAAGCTTTTCATATCGCATATACTGACCCGTTCAAGACTGTTATCGTAATTACTGACCGTTCCTTGTTGCGAAAGGTTATGGAGATACTAAACCGTTATAAAGGAGAGCTTACACAATGAAAGAGAATTTGACCGTTGAAGAATTAGAGTTTATTCGTCTGCTTCGCCTACACCCTGAGATGGCTGACTGGGTACGCCGGATGCTAACGCCCCAAGAACCAAAGCCTTGAGCTGGGGATTAGCCGCCCTAAATAAATCCAATAGCTGTTGCTCACTATCATTTGCGATAGTGGGCAATTTTTTGTTTTCGGGAGTGTTCAACAGATACGAAACTGTAACGCCAAAATAGTTAGCAACTTTTTCTGCTGTTGTTGCTGACATTCCTTTTTTACGACCGGCTTTTAAATCACAAACAAATGACGGGTGCATACCACAATCAATACACATCCTTGACGGACTTACGCCCTTTATTTCACATAACTCTTTGATTCTTTCATACAAACTGCTCAAGAAAAACAATCCCCCTTTGTGTAATATGACAAAATTACTATAGTGAGTATTATTTACCCAAAAAACTACTTGCAAATTACCCGACTGCGTAGTATTATGCAGTTACGCTAAACAGTACTTGAACAAGTAAGTGATTCAAGTAACTCAATATGATGATATACCGCAATAGTCATTATATTACCTAAATGCGTAATAGTCAAGAAAAGAGGTGAGAAAATGACCGAAATGACCGAATTCGCAAAGAATATCAAAATCAAGCTGATACAGCACGGCAAAAGCAATGCATGGCTGATTGAAGAGGTTAGCAAACGAACTGGGCTTTACTTTGACCGTTCCTATTACAGCAAGATTGCAAGAGGTGAAATCAAAAACGAAAGAATCATCAATTGCATTGATGAAATCATGGGAGAGCTTGAAGCATGAGAGAGCAAGAGAATTTTCCTTATGTCCGTGCCGGTTTGATTGAAGCATTTGGCAATCGTGCATGGCTCAAGGTAACAGAGGTTGCCGAATATGACGGATGCGATACAAGGACAGTACGCAGACGTTACGGCATACCCAAAGGCGTTTACGGCATTAACCGTGACATTTTAGCAAGAAAGATATGTTCACTAAGTGAAAAAAGCCGCTAACGTGCTGGCACACAGTTAACGGCAGAATGCAAGAGAAAACATTCCGTTCCCATTATAAAGGGAGAAAGGCAGAAAAGCAATGACAATGAGCGATATGAAGACCATTCGCAACGTGACTAATTTAGTTTATTGCGTATTGAAAGAAATGGAAAAGGACAACGGCTCAATAGATAAAGAGCTTGCAGATTTAAAAGATTCCGCTTTGCACATTTGGGTGCGAATGAATGACGAAATCAATGCATATGAGGTGGCAAGCGATGAATTTTAAACTCACTTTTGGCAAGGTTGCCGCTATCAGCTTTGTAATGAGCCTTATGTTTCATGGCGTAATCGGTACGCTTGCACTTATGACCTTGATGGTGTGCGGTGTATGCGTGGCAAGCAAGAATGCAGACGTGTGAGGTGCTGAGATGAACGATATTTTATTCAGCCGTGAGTGGGCAATGCCCAACGGTAACACATTCACAATCAAGCCCATCAAGGAATTCGTAGAATGTGAAGTTTTTCACCATCATGGGGGGGGGGGTAATTGTTGACCCGTTTGCCAATAACTGCAAGTACGGCACTATCACTAACGATTTAAACCCCGAATATGACACAACGTATCACATGGATGCACTTGAATTTCTCAAGCAGATTGAGAGTGAATCCGTTGACCTTGTACTTTAT